>JACQBB010000307.1 GCA_016194625.1 Elusimicrobiota bacterium
GCGGTCGTTGGGCGCCCAGACCAGCTCCGCCTGCCCCAGCGTGCCGATGCCCGCGCGGCCGTAGAGCGCGTCCACGCCGCGGCGCTCGTCGCGCTCGACGGAGGTGGGCGAGTAGGGATTGAGCACGTCGGTGGGGTTCCAGATCTTGCCGGTGCCCCAGGCGACGCGCTGGCGGCCGGCGCGCAGGGCGCCGCGCTCGTCCTCCACGCCGACCCAGGCGCGGTAGGCGCCGATGCCGAAGCCGTTCGTCGTCCCGGTCGAGACGGTGTGCTCCATCGTCAGCCAAGGCTTGGGCGGCGCGTAGCCGAAGACCTTGAAGTCGAGCGTGCGGAAGTAGGAGCCGACGGCCTCCTGCGCGTCGAGATCCGCGTGCGCGGCGAACGGACCGTCCTTCTCGTCGAGAGTGAGCCTCGCGCGCGCGGTGTTCAGGCCGTACGGACGGCCGTCGAGCAGGCCCTTCGACCACTGCTCGATGGACTTCAGGTAGCCGGAGACCTTCACCTCGGCGGCCGCGGGGGCCGCGAGCGCGAGCGCGGCCAGCAGCGCCCTAGCGGCGCTCTTCACCGTGGAGCTCCCCGTCCTGCAGATGGACGACGCGGCGGGCGCGCGAGAGCACGGCCGGGTCGTGGCTGGAGAAGAGGAAGGTGACGGCGTGCTCTTGATTGAGGGACTGCATCAGGTCGAGCAGGGCCGCGCCGGTCTTGGAGTCGAGGTTCGCGGTCGGCTCGTCGGCCAGGACCAGCGCCGGGCGGTGGACGATCGCGCGCGCGACCGCGACGCGCTGCTGCTGGCCGCCGGAGAGCAGGTCGGGGCGGCGCTCCGCGAAGCCCTCCAGGCCGACCCACTTCAGCGCCTCGTGCGCCGCGTCGCGGCGCTCCTGGGCGCCGACGCCGCGCAGGACCAGCGGATACTCGACGTTCTCGACGGCGGTGAGCACCGGGATGAGGTTGTAGGCCTGGAACACGAAGCCGAGCGCGCCCAGGCGGAAGTCGGCGAGCTGGTCGGGGTCGAGGCGCGTGACCACGCGGCCGTCGTGGACGATCTCCCCCTTCGTGGGGCGGTCGAGCGTGCCGATGAGGTTGAGAAGAGTGGATTTTCCCGAGCCCGACGGCCCGGCCAGCGCGGTGAACTCCCCGCGCTCGACCTTCAGGTCCACGCCGCGCACCGCGGCGACCTTCGTCCCGCCGGGATAGACCTTCTCGACGCCGCGGACCTCGACCAGCGGATGGTGGCTCGGTTTAGACATGGCGCAGGGCCTCCGCGGGCTTGAGGCGTCCGGCGCGCAGCGCCGGCGGCAGCGTGGCGAGCAGGGTCACGACGAACACGGTCGCGGCCGCGAACGAGTGCATCCCCCACGCCGGGCGCAGGTAGATGACGGACGGGAAGGGCAGGAAGTACTTGAACGCGTCGCCGACGGGCAGCGCCAGGCCGTGCTTGCCGAAGTACGAGATCAGCGCGGTGCCGATGGTCAGGCCGAGCAGAGTTCCGACCGAGCCGAGCAGGGCCGACTCGACCATCAGCAGGCGCACGACCCAGCGCGGGCGCGCGCCGATGGCCATCAGCACGCCGAACTCGCGCACGCGCTCGAACAGGCTCATCAGCTGGGTGTTGAGGATGCCCAGCGCGACGATCGCGAAGACCACGCCCAGGACGATGGTCAGCAGGCCGTCCTGGAAGGCTTGGATGCCGATGATCTCGCGGTCGATGCTGCGCCAGCTCAGCGCGCCGATCGGGCCGGGGCCCAGCTTCGCGTCCAGGTCCGCGGCGACGGCGGGAGCGTCGGCGATGTCCTTGAGCTTGGCGACCAGCTGATTGGCCTGCCCGGGACGGCCGAGCAGCTCCTGCATGGCCTTGAGCGGGATCCAGACCATCTGGCCGTCGAAGGACTCGGAGCCGGTCTCATGGATGCCGACGACGCGGAACACCTCGGCCCCCATCGAGCCGTCGGCGGCCTGGGCCATGATCACGATCTTCTCGCCCAGGCGCACGTCCAGGCGGTTGGCGATCTTGCGGCCCATGACGACGCCCTTCGGCGCGCCTTCGAGGTAGGTCCCCTCCTTCATGTAGGAGGCCATGTCGGTGATGCGCCGCTCCTTCTCCGGCTCGACCGCGCAGATCAGCGCCCCCAGCGACATCTTCGGCGCCGAGACCAGGCCCGTCAGCTGGATGCGCCGGCCCCAGACCAGCACGCGCGGGTCGGCGTCGAGCAGCTTCGCCGCGGCGGCGGGGTCGGTCATGAACTTGTCGGGGAACTTGGGCTCGTCCACGTCGCGGCGCTGGACGCGCACGTGGCCGGTGAAGGAGCCGGTCGCCTTCTCGATGAGCTGGCCCTGCAGGGACTTCATCATGGACTGGCCGAACATCAGCGCCGCCAGGCCGAAGCTCATCGCCGCCACGTTGATCAGCGAGCGTCGGCGGTTGCGCCAGACGTTGCGCCAGGCCAGCCTCAGCATGTCAGGAGCCGGCCTTCTGCAGGCGCTGGTAGCTGAAGAAGTCGTCCTTCAGCGGCAGGTCGAACTCCAGCTCCTGGTACTGCAGGACGGTGCGCTGGCCCTTCTTGGCCGCCGGCACGCACTCGAGCCGCGCCGGCACGCGCCGCCCGCTCATCACCTTGATGTCGGACAGCGTGATGGTGCGGATCAGCTCGCCGCGCTCGGAGTAGTCCAGCTCGTTCAAAGGGACCACCGCCTGGTCCGAGTCGTACAGCGCCACGTCGGTGATCACCTTGCCCCAGACGACGGGCGCGTCGGCCTTCGGGATCGCCTCGATGTGGTAGACCGTGCGGCCCTCCTCCTTCTTCGTGGAGAGCAGCTTGTGCGTGTAGTCCTTCACGATCGAGTCGGCTTTGACGATGTCCTCGTAGGTGAAGTCCGAGCCCTGCCAGGCGGAGTGCATCATCGTCGGCGGGATCTTGATGACGCGCTCGACCTTCGGCATCCACAGCCACATCTCGTTGCGGCGGCGCAGCGTCGTCTCGCCGCGCTCCTTGGCGGGCGCGCGGATGACGATGAAGGCGAAGGTCCGGTCCTTGTTCCAGCCTTCGACCTCCAGCGAGCGCTTCCAGTCCGGCGTCTCGATGGTCATCGTGAGCCGCCCGCGGCTGGAGTCGCCGCGCAGGGCCTTGTTGGCCTTGTCCACGAGCTCCTTGACGTCGACGTCGGCGGCCGAGGCGGAGGCGGCGGCCAGGAGCAGGAGGGCGGCGAGGAGGGCTTTCACGCCGCCATTCTACTAAAGGAAACCGGCGATGCGGCGCCAGGCGGCGCGCTTGCGCGCGCCGGAGACCGCGGCGTTGGCCGGCGACGTGGACGGGAGGACCGTCACGGCCACGCCCTCCGGCTCGCCGCAGGCGCGGCGGAAGGCCTCGGCCGCCTTGCGGCCGTTCAGGAAGACGGCCCTCACGCCGGTCCTCGCGATCAGCGCCGCCACTTCATTGTGCCGTTCGTTGCGGATGCGCGCGTCCAGACTGCCGCGCCGCTCGGCCCGCGCGACCATGTCCCACAGCGCGACGCCGCGCGCCTTGAGCCGGGCCAGACGGCGGCGGTAGGGCAGGGCGCGCAGGTCCTCGCCGAGCGCCTCCCCCAGCAGTTCCCAGAAGCGGTTGCGCGGGTGGCCGTAGTACTGGCCGAGGCGCAGGGAGGCCTCGCCGGGCAGGGAGCCCAGGATCAGGACGCGCGGGCGCGGGCCTACGACCGGAGGGAAGGAACGCTTCACCCCGGCATCATGCAAAAGCTAATATGGGCGCGTGAAGCGGTGCGCGGTCGTCCACGGCCATTTCTATCAGCCCCCGCGGGAGAACCCGTGGACGGGCGTCGTCGAGCGCCAGCCGTCGGCCGGGCGCGACCACGACTGGAACGTGCGCATCGCGCGCGAGTGCTACGTCCCCAACGGCGAGGCGCGCGTGCTGGACGGCGAGGGGCGCATCGCCGACCTGGTCGACAACTACGCGTGGATGTCGTTCAACTTCGGCCCCACGCTGCTCGCCTGGCTGGAGAAGGCGCATCCGCACGCGTACGCCCGCCTGATCGAGGCCGACCGCGAGAGCGCCGCGCGCCTGGAGGGCCACGGCAACGCGATCGCGCAGGCGTTCCACCACACCATCCTCCCCCTGTCCGACCCGCGCGACCGCGTCACCGAGATCCGCTGGGGCCTGTACGACTTCCAGAGGCGCTTCGGCCGCGAGTCCGAGGGCCTGTGGCTGCCGGAGTGCGCGGTCGACGACGCGACGCTGGTGGACGTGGCGCGGGAGGGCGTGAAGTTCGTCATCTTGGAGCCGCACCAGGCGGACGCGGTGCGCCCGCTCAAGGGCGCGTCGTGGTCTCCGGCGGCGGACGCGCTGCTGCCCGGCCTTCCGTACCTGTGGCGCGGCGAGGGCGGCGCCCAGCTCGCGGTGTTCTTCTACGACGGCCCGCTCTCCCGCGCGGTCGCCTTCGAGGGCGCGATGCGCGACAGCCGCTCGTACGCCGCGCGCATGTCCGCGCTGGTGCCGCCGACGGCCGACGACTCGCTGGCGCTGGTCGCGACCGACGGCGAGAGCTACGGCCACCACGCGCCGTTCGCCGAGATGGGGCTGGCCCATCTCCTGCGCTACGCGCTGCCGGAGAAGGGCCTCACCCCGGTGAACCTGGGCTGGTTCCTGGCGCGCCACCCCCCGCGTCACGAGGTGCTGCTCAAGGCCGGCGGGACCTCGTGGTCGTGCGCGCACGGCGTCGAGCGCTGGCGCTCGGACTGCGGCTGCGGCGCCGAGGGCGGCCGCCACCAGCTCTGGCGCGGGCCGCTGAGGGCCGCGCTGACGGGCCTGCGCGCGCGGATGGCCGAGCTGTTCGAGGAGCGCTCGCGCGGCCTGCTGACCGAGCCGTGGGCCGCGCGCGACGCCTACATCTCCGTCGCGCAGGACCGCTCCGAGGCGTCGGTCGCGCGCTTCCTGGCCGAGCACGCCCCCGGCGCGGCCGACGCCGAGTCCAAGACGACCGTCCTGCGCCTGCTCGAGATGCAGCGCCACGCGCTGATGATGTTCACCAGCTGCGGCTGGTTCTTCGACGAGCTCTCGCGCCTGGAGCCCGAGCAGATCCTGCTGTACGCCGCGCGGGCTCTCGAGCTGGCGCGCGCGCTGGGCCGCGACCTGGAGCCCGCCTTCGTCGCGGCGCTCGCCAAGGCGCCGAGCAACGTCGAGCACTACCGCGACGGCGCCGGCGTGTGGAACAAGCTGGTCAAGGCGAACGTGCAGACGCTCGACCACGTCGCCGCGCACTACGCGGTCTCCCTGCTGTTCGAGGACAAGCCCGCGCCCGAGGTGCAGGGCCGCGCCGCGCGCCTGGACCGCTTCACGCGCCGCGCCGAGGGCGGCGTCACCGTCGCCGCCGGCCGCGCCGAGTTCGTCGAGTCCGCGACGCGCGAGTCCTGGTCGCGCTCGTTCTTCGCCGCGGTCCTCCCCGGCCAGCGCGTGCAGGCCTACGTGTGCGGCGGCGACCTGCCCGAGGGCACCTTCGACCTCCTGCTCAAGGACGCCGCGCTGGGCACCGTCTCCCTGCCGCTGCCGCCCGGCCGCCACTTCCTGCTGCGCGACCTGCGCCCCGACGAGCGCGAGAAGGTCTTGAGCCTGGTGCTCAAGCGGCGCATCAACCGCTGGGAGTCGCGCGCTCTCGACTATCTGGAGGAGACTCTTCCCCTCGTCGAGCAGTTCCGCGGCCTGGGCCTGCCGCTGCCCGCCAGCCTGGGCGAGGAGACGCGGCTGGTGCTGGGCCACGTGCTCGCCTACGTCGCGGGCCGCTTCGCCGACGGCCAACCCGGCGCCTTGTCCGAGTTCCGCGCCGCGCTCACGCGCGGCCGCGCCGCCGGCGTCGAGCCGTTCCCCGCCGGCGTCGAGCGGCCGTGGGAGACGGGCTTGAGCCGCCTGCTCGACGGGCTGGAGCGCGACTGGACGCCCGCCGCGCTCGAGGAACTGCGCGAGGCGGTGACCCTCGCCCTCGACGCGGGCCTGGCGGACTGGCGTCCGCCGGTGCAGACGCGCTTCTTCCGCCTGTGGCGCGCGCGGGGGCGGGCGCTGCCCGAGGCCGAGCGCACGGCCTCGGTCCTGGGGATCGCGGTCTAGTTCAGGACGGCCGCGGCGACGGGACCAGCCGCAGCTCCTCGCGGAAGTAGAACACCAGCGTCGGCGCCAGGATCACGCCGGTCACGCCCATCAGCGCCTCGCCCGCGAGCAGGCCGAGCAGGGTCGCCCACATCGGCGTCTCGATGCGCGAGCCGACGATGCGGCCGTTGAGGAAGTACTCGGCCTTGTGGACGGCGACCAGGAACACGAGCGCGACCGCGGCCATGCGGTCGGAGACGGTCAGCGCCGCCGCGACGATCAGCGCGTTGCTGGCGATGTTGCCGGCGATCGGGACCATGCCGCAGACGAAGGTCGCCAGCGTCAGCATGGTCCGGAACGGCAGGTGCGTGGTGAACAGGAACGCGGCGGTGACGCCGGTGTTGATCGCGGCGATGACCACCTGGGCGCCCATCACGCGCTCGAAGCTGACGCCGAACAGCTTGAAGCGGTCGGCGCACTCGCGCAGGAACTCCTCGTCGGGCGTGCCCCGCGGGCGGTCGGTCCCGGGCGTGCGCAGGAACGCGAGGATGGCGACCGCGACCGCGACGACGATCTGGAAGAACCCGCGGGTGAGCAGGCCGCTGGCCTTGGTGACCGAGCGCGCGTTCTCGCGGACCGTCTCC
>JACQBB010000045.1 GCA_016194625.1 Elusimicrobiota bacterium
GAGCTGCCCCTCGTCGAGGACTACAAGGAGAACATCAAGGGCAACATCGCCGAGCTGCTGAACATCTCCAAGGTGAAGGGCGAGGCCGGCTCCATCATCGGCGGGCTCTTCCTGCAGGAATTCGTCAACGACATCCCGTGGGCGCACCTCGACATCGCCGGCACCGCGTTCTCGGGCGGCGACTACAACTCCTACACGCCGAAGGGCGCGACCGGCGCGCCGGTGCGCACTTTGCTCGAGTGGCTGGGGGCGCTGTGACCCGGATCAAGTCCAAGGCCCCGGTCGCCAAGGCGGCGCCGGGCCTGGGCCGCATCGAGTCCCACTACCGCGACATCCTGAAGGACCTGGGCGAGGACCCGGAGCGCGAGGGCCTGCAGAAGACCCCGCACCGCGTCGCCAAGGCCCTGCAGGAGCTGACCAGCGGCTACCGGGTGGACCTGGACGCGCTGATCAACAACGCGCTGTTCACCGAGTGCTACAACGAGATGGTGCTGGTCCGCGACATCTCGTTCTACTCGATGTGCGAGCACCACATGCTGCCGTTCTTCGGCCGCGCGCACGTGGCCTACCTGCCCGAGCAGAAGATCATCGGCCTGTCGAAGATCCCGAAGATCGTCGAGGTGTTCGCCCGCCGCCTGCAGGTCCAGGAGCGCATGACGCTCCAGATCGCCTACACCCTGCAGGAGAAGCTGCAGCCGCGCGGCGTCGCGGTCGTGCTGGAGGCGCGCCACCTGTGCATGGAGATGCGCGGCGCGGAGAGCCACCACTCGCCGACGACGACCTCGTGCATGCTCGGCACCTTCCAGAGCGACGCCCGCACCCGCAAGGAGTTCCTCGAGCTCGTCCGGGCGAAGCCGGTCTAGACCTTCGGCACCCACATGCCGGAGATCATCCCGACGAAGACGGTCTCCCCGTCGTGGGGTCCGCCGTCGAACTGCATCTCGACGCGCGTCAGGATCTTGTTCTTGCGGAAGTAGCCGTCGTCGTCGAAGGTCGCCTGGCACAGGACGCGGTCGCCGGAGCGCACCGGCAGGAGGAACTTGCCCTCGCGCACCTCGGTGAAGAAGCCGACGAGCTGGCGGATCTCCTCGAGCGGGAGCTCGCGCGCCATCAGCCAGATGCACCAGCACACGCTGCCGATCTGCGCGGCCATCTCGATCAGCTTGAAAGGGGGGACGGTCTTGCCGTCGGCCGCGTAGCCGCGGCAGTCCTCGTCGGTCCAGGTGTAGGCGCCGAGGACGTGCTCCTCGTCGATCTCGAGGACCTGGTCCACGAAGCGCATCGGCCTCTGCTGAGGCACCATCGCGAGGACCTGCTCGGGGGTCAGCGTGGTCATCGTCGTCCTCCGTCCTTGCGGGTCTTGAGACGCCCGCCGAAGCCCATCTCGCTCGCCGCGGGGAAGTCCGCGTAGCGGATGTCCTTGTGACAGCCGACGTTCGCGTTGGTCAGGCACAGCACCGGGCGCCCGTCGGCGAACACCCAGGCGTCGGCGCGCACGAACGCGTCGCCGGTCGCCTCGGCGCGCTGGGTCTTCACGATCTTGAGCTCGCAGCGCACCTCGCGGTCCCCGGGACGCACCTCGTCGAAGACCTCGACGCGCTCGAAGCCGAGCGCGCGTCCGGTGCCTTGGCTGCCTCCCCAGGCGTGGAACACGCCGGTCAGCTGCCAGACGCCGTCGATCAGCAGGGCCGTCGGCTTCACGCCGGGCGTCATCGCGTAGTACCAGTCGAGCGGGCCGTTCGGGCGCGCGGCGACGATCTCGCCCTCGCCGGAGTCGATGGAGCCCGCGATGCGCTCGATCGTCCCGACCTCCAGCATCAGGTCCGACGGCAGCAGCGGCAGCTCGCCGGGCGGGTCGGCGACGAGCGCGCCGCGCGACAGCGCCAGGACCTCGGCGCGGTTCAAGCGGGTCCGCGCGCGGAAGTCGGCGTAGCGCGCCGGCCCGCTCAGCGGCTCGTCCGGGACGGGGGCGGCGGGCTTGGGCGCGGCGTCGGGCGCCTCCCAGAACGCGGTGCCGACCTGGGCGGACTCGATCGTGTACACCGGCGTGCCGTCCACCGACACCGACGCCTTGCCGGTCAGCAGGACCTCGGCGCCGTCGCGCTCGACGGATGTCACCTCCACGCGGTAGACGACGCGCTTGTCGTGCGGACGGATCTGGCCGAAGAAGGAGACGTTCTCCATGCCCAAGGGCTTCGAGCAGCCCGTCAGGCCGCGCCACGCGGCGAAGAACTTCAGGCACTGCCACGCCGCGTCCACGCCCCAGCAGCCGGGCATCACCGGGTCGCCCAGGAAGTGGCAGCCGTAGAACCAGTCCTCCAGGCGGTTGTCGCGCGCGGCCTCGATGACGCCGGTCCCGGAGGCCTCGTCCCACTCGAGCTTCGTCACCTCGTGGAAGGGGAGGAGCAGGAAGCCCGGGATCGTCGGCAGGCCGGCGGGCGCGTCGTCTAAGAGGCGTCCCTGGGAGAACGCGACGACCTCGTCGCGGGTGAAGGAGGTCTTGCGGCGGAAGTCGTCGTATCTCATCGGGGATGCTATGTTACCAAGAAAGAAGAGGCCCCGGCTCGCGCCGGGGCCTCGCTCGTCGGACGGGACGCCTTACTTCGGCGGGAGCGTGCGGTGCGTGCCGTCGCAGTACGGCTTGTTCTTCGACTGGCGGCAGCCGCACCAGGCCACCTTCTTGGCCTCGGTCAGCTCGACGACGATCGGGGCCTTGCCGAGCGACTTGTGGGTGCCGTCGCAGTAAGGCTGGTTCTTCGACTCGCCGCACGCGCACCAGGCCTTCCTGCCGGGCTGCTCGTCGCGGACGTAGGGGGAGTGCTGGATGCCGGACATGGGCTAGACCGTCTTGCCGACCTTCGGCACGTGGAACAGCATCGCGTACACGCCGCCGAGGGCCAGGACGACGAGGATCGCCAGGCGCGGGTAGCTGAAGCCCATGCCGGCGTGGCCGGCGCCGAGCATGCCGACGAGCATCGGGCCGGAGAGGAAGGTGTTGATGCGGGAGAACTTGCCCGCGCGGGCGCGCACCGGGCCGGCGGCGTCGCCGGCGATCTTGGCGGAGAGCAGTCCCTTCTGGGCCGGCCAGATGATGAACCACACGTTGAACCACATGATGGTGCCGAACAGCATGCCCCACATGATCCAGCGCACGCGGTCGGACATGCCGCCCTCGACGCCCTGCATCAGCGCGTTCGCACCGAAGCCGACGCCGGCGGTGTACATGTAGATGACCGTGAACAGCACCAGGCCGGAGAGGAAGGTGGACATCGCGCCCCAGCGGAACCACCACAGCGCGCGCGGCATCAGCTGCGGGTTGACGGCCTTCTTGGACGCGTCGTCCAGGTTGGCCTGGATCTGGGTGTTGACGAAGTTGAAGAAGTACAGCATGCCGATCCACGTGATGCCGGAGATGACGTGGAGCCAGCGGAACGCGAACTCGATCTTAGGCATGGAACCCTCCTGAGGGAATGAATCCTGACTCAATTTATCGGATTGGGAGGAGGCTGTCAAACCCGCCGACGGAGGGGGCGGCGGGAGCCGGCTTGCTCCGGGCGGGTCCGAAATGGCAATATCGTCGCGTCATGAGCGCTCCCTCGTCGAAGAAATCGGCCCCGAAGAACCGGAACCCGTCGCCGGTCCGCGGCCGCACGGAGAAGGCGGCCGTCGCGAGCGAGCGCGCCCGCGCCGAGAAGCGCTTCCGCCTGGTCGTCGAGGCCGCGCCGAGCGCGCTGGTGATGGCCGACGAGGAAGGCCGGATCGTCCTGGTCAACGGCCAGGCCGAGAAGCTTTTCGGCTACGCGCGCAAGGAACTGCTCGCGCTGTCGGTGGACGACCTGGTGCCGGAGCGGGCGCGCGGCTCCCATCACGGCCACCGCGCCGCCTACGCGCACGCCCCGTCGGTCCGCGCGATGGGCGCCGGCCGCGACCTGCACGCCCTGCGCAAGGACGGGACCGAGGTCCCGGTGGAGATCGGCCTGAACCCGCTCAACGAGGGGGACCGCCGCTTCGTGCTGGCCTCGATCGTGGACATCAGCCGCCGCAAGGAGCTCGAGCGCCAGCTCGCGCACAGCGAGACGCTGGCGACCATCGGCTCGATGGCCGCCGCGATGGGCCACGAGATCCGCAACCCGCTCAGCTCGATCGTGCTCGGCGCGCAGGCGCTGACGCGCGGCGACCTGGGCGAGGAGGACCGCCGCCACGTGATGGCGATCCTGACCGACGAGAGCCGCCGCCTCCAGCGCACGCTCGAGGACTTCCTGCAGTTCTCGCGCCCGCGCGTCCCCAAGAAGGAGCCCGGGGACCTGAACGCCGCGGTCGACGAGGTGCTGACCGCCGTCGCCGCCGACCGCGCGCTGGTCGGCGCCGCCCGCGTCGAGCGCCGCCTGGCGGCCCTGCCCCCGGCTCCGTTCGACCCCGACCAACTCCGCCAGGTGCTGTGGAACCTGCTCCGCAACGGCCTGCAGGCCCTCGGCGGCAAGGGGACGCTGACCGTCGCCACCTCGGCCGACGACCGCCGCGTCGTCCTGCGCGTGCAGGACGACGGCCCCGGCATCACCCCCGCCGCGCGGGAAGAATTGTTTCAACCGTTCAAAACCACGAAGTCGCAGGGCACCGGCCTCGGCCTGGCCATCGCCGAGCGCATCGTGCACGCGCACGGCGGCCGCATCGAAGTGGAAGCGCTACAATCGGTCCTGTCGCGGGTGTAGTTCAATGGTAGAACGGCAGCTTCCCAAGCTGCATACGTGGGTTCGATTCCCATCACCCGCTCCATTTTTCCTCGTGTCCTCCCGAGACCGCCTGCTCGCCGCGCTGCTCGCGTTCGCGGCTCCAGCGGCGGCGCAGAAAGCCTCCGAAGAGCCGCCCGTCGTCCTGTCGACGGCCGTCGCCGTCTCCTCGGCTCCCGCGCCCGAGCTCCCCGCGCCGCCGCCGACCAAGGCGCTGGCCCGCGCGCGCGCGCTGTACTTCACCGGCGACGCGCTGGACGCCGCGAAGGCGTTCGAGGCCGCGGTGAAGACCTCGACCGGCGACGTGACCGCCTGGCTCGACGCCTCGATCGCGGAAGCGGAGGCGGGACGGCCGGACCAGGCGGTCGCCTTCGCCAAGCGCGCGGTCGCGGTGTCGTCGGACACGCGCGCGCTGACCGCGCTCGGCTGGGCGTACCTGCGCGCGACGCGCGCGTCCGAGGCCGACGCCGCGTTCACCCAGGCGTTGAGCCGCGACCCGGGCTCCGGCTGGGCGGTGCTGGGCGCCGGCCGCGCGAAGCTGGCGCTCGGAAGGAACGCCGAGGCGGTGGCCCTGCTCAAGCGCGCCGAGGGCTTCGCGCTGCATCAGACGCTGGCCGACTTCTACCTGGGCCGCGCGTACGAGGCGCTGGGCGACGGCCCCTCCGCGACCGAAGCCTACCGCCGCGCGGTCGGGTCGGACGCCTACTTCCACGAGGGCCGCGACCCGCTGCTGAAAGCCTACCTGCGCCAGAAACGCTACAACGACGCGTGGCGCCAGCTCTCGCGCCTGGCCGAGGCCGAGCCGAGCGGACGCCTGACGCGCGCGATGATGGACAAGGTCCGGCCGCTGTTGACCGTCTCCGCCGAGCCGAAGCCCGCGAGCCCCGGCCCCGCGCCCGTCGTCGCGCCGGGGACCGACTCGGAGACGCAGGGGGGCATCCCGGTCATCCGCGTCGGCATCGCCGCCACCGCGCTGGGCAAGCCGCGCCCGCGCGTCTCGGTGACCGTGCGCGGCTCGGGAAGATGGCACGCGTACGACCCCAAGACCGGGCGCACGGTCGCCAGCTGCGGCGCGCAGGAGGCCTGGACCGTGCGGCTGGTGCCGGCGCAGAAGCTCAAAGGGAAGGGGAAGAAGAAGACCAAGACTCTTCCGGCCCGGATGGAGCTGCGCGGCCCCGACGGCCAGGTCCGCCCCGTGCCGGGCGACACGGTGCGCCTGGAGTCCGAGGAGCCGGTCCGCGGCGCGCTGCGCCTGGAGGACGATCCCAACAAGGGTGGGCCGCTGGCGGCCGGCCGCGCGCTGCGCGGCGCCATCGAGGTGTCGCTGTGGTCCCGCCGCCGCTCGCTGCGCCTGGTCAACGCGGTGAACCTGGAGGACTACACCGAGGGAGTGGTCGGCGCGGAGATGCCGTCGAACTCGCCGCTGGAGGCGCTGAAGACGCAGGCGCTGATCGCGCGCACCCACGCGCTGTTCATCAAGACCGTGTCGAAGCGCCATAAGAAGGAAGGCTACGACGTCTGCGACGAGCAGCACTGCCAGGTGTACGCCGGCCTGCACATGGAGACCGCGCGCACGCGCTCCGCGGTCGCGGCGACGCGCGGCCAGGTCCTGCGCTTCCACGGACAGCTCGCGCACGCGATCTACTCGTCGAACTGCGGCGGCGCCACGCAGAGCGGCGTCGACATCGGCTGGGGGAACGTCCCGTACTGGGGCCGCGAGAGCGACGCGCCCGCGCCCCAGCCGAACCCCGCCTCGCCGCTGGAGCTGAGGCGCTGGCTGTCCACCTGGCCGGAGACCTTCGACCGCCCGTCGGGCTACGTGCACGCGTCGCACTCGCGCTGGTCGCGCGTGGTCGCGGCGAAGGACCTCGAGGAGCGCCTCAACCGCCGCCACAAGGTCGGGTCCGTGAAGGGCCTGCGCGTCCTGCGCCGCGCGCCCAGCGGTCACGTCGAGGCCCTGCTCGTCCTCGGCTCCAAGCGCAACCTGAAGCTGAAGGACGAATACGAGATCCGCTCCCTGCTCGGCACCGGCTCCCTGCGCTCCACGCTGTTCGTCGTGGACACCGAGTACCGCGCGCAGACCCTGCCCGCGAAGAAAGGCGCCAAGAAGGCCAAGCCGACGACGGTCTTGGTCCCGGACGCGTTCGTGTTCCGCGGCGGCGGGTGGGGGCACGCGGTCGGCCTGTGCCAGTCCGGCGCGATCGGCCGCGCCGAGGCGGGCGAGGACTACGAGACCATCGTGAAGTCCTACTTCGCCGGCGTAGAGCTGTCCAAGCTCGACTACTGACGGGGCCGCCGCGCCTTGTTTCCTTAACAGAGATGGGCTATCCTTCCCGCATGAACAAGGTCCTCGCGGCGGCCGCCGCGGCGGCGCTCGGGCTGGCGGCGTCCGGCTGCCGCGGTACGGTGCCCGAGCGCAACGCCCTGCCCGAGCAGGAGATCTCGGCCGTGCTGATCGGCGGGCGCATGATCCTGCCCAGCGGAGAGACGCGCAACGGCCGGACCTTCGTGAACTTCGAGACCGAGGGCGGCGACCGCGCCGAGGTGTACCGCCTGCCGGTGAAGGGCGGGGAGAACGCGCTGTTCCTGATCGAGCCCGGGACCTACCGCCTCGCGCCGACGCGCTCGATCTTCGGCTTCTACGAGCCGCAGATGAAGGTCGTCATCGAGGGCCGCTCGTACCGCCTCCCGTTCCCGCGCGAGATCCTGCGTCTGGAGGCGTACCCGGTCCGGCCGAAGAAGATCGTCACGCTGGGCATATTGGAGGCGCGCGTGCTGCCCGCCCTGCCCGGCCGCAAGTCCGAGATCCGCGTGCGCCTGGACGACTCCGTCGCCGCGCGCCGCAAGGTCGTGCAGGACCTGATCCACGAGATGATGGACCCGACGCGCCCGCTCGACGCGCGCGAGAGCGCGATCGCGTGGAGCCGCGCGCTGCAGACATCGCTCCTCGACATCCTGGCCGAGGAAGACCGCAAGCCGCTGTACAAGCCCGCCGAGTGAGCCGCCGACTGGGCGTGGACCTGGGCGCGACCTGGCTGCGCGCCTGCCTGGCCGAGGACGGGCGCGCCGTCTGGACCGCGCGCGTCCCCGCGGTGGACTGGCGAAAGCTCCCGGAGGCCCTGCCGCGCCTCCTGCGCGCCCGCCGGACCGGCCGCCTCGACGAGCTGACCGTGGGGAGCACGCGCCTCGGCGGCGCCGAGGGACGCGCGCGCCTGACCAAGATGCTGCGTCCGCTCGCGCGTCGCGTGCGCGTCCTGCCCGACTACGAGACCGCGCACCTCGCCGCCTTCGGCGACGGCCCCGGCGTCGTGCTGGTCGCCAGCACCGGCTCGGCGGCCTTCGCGCGCGGCGCGCGGGGGAAGGCCGCCCGCGCCGGCGGCTACGGCCCCTTGCTCGGCGACGAGGGCTCGGGCTTCTGGCTGGGCCGCGAGGCGGCGCGCGACGAGCGGCTGCGCCGCGCGCTGAGGCTTCCGCACCCTCTCGACCTGGCCCACGACGAGGATCCCGTGCGCGCGACGGCGGCGCTGGCGCCGCGCGTCCTGCGCGGCTCGCCGCGCCTGCGCGCCGCGGCCGCGGAGCACCTGGCGGCCATCGCGCGTT
>JACQBB010000308.1 GCA_016194625.1 Elusimicrobiota bacterium
CCCGACTCGAGGCGCGAGAGGTCCAGGAGGTTGACGACCATGCGCGCGATCCGGTCCACGTGGCGGCGCGCCATGCCGAGCATCAGCTGCTGGCGGGGGGAGGGCGTCTCCTCGCCGCCCTCGGCCAGGTCCGCGAGCACTCCCTTGATCACCGTGAGCGGGGTGCGCAGCTCGTGGGAGAGCACCGCGATCCAGCGGTCCTTCATCTCGTCGTGGCGGCGCGCGGCCTTGCGCTCGATCGCGTAGCGGATCGCGCGGCGCAGCCAGCGCGCGTCCGCCTCCGACTTGCGCAGGAAGTCCTGCGCCCCGCGCCGGACCGCCTCCAGCGCCAGCGCCTCGTCGCCCGTGTTCGTGCACACGAGGAGGGGGACGTCCGGGAAGCGCGTGAGCACCGCCGAGACCGCCTCCAGGCCCTGCGCGTCGGGAAGGCCCAGGTCGGAGAGGACGGCGTCGTACTCGCCCTCCTCGAGCTTGCGCAGGCCCTCGGCCAGAGTCGGCGCCGCGTCCACGCGCGCGGCGAACCCGTCCAACCCGGGATCGGCCAGATGCAGGCGCACCAGGTCGGAATACGCGGGATCGTCTTCGATCATCAGGACGCGGACGCTGGATTCGGCCATGGCTTCCCCCGGGGTCATCTCGGCGCGGCTCATCATTAATGTAATCTCGAACGCGGCCGCGTTCAAGACCCAGACCGGGAGTCCGTCACAGGGCCCAGACCGGAGGGACGCGGGCCTAGGCAGCGGGGGGCGCGGCGCTCGCGCACGGCGGCCAGCCCTTCGGCGAGGTCGCGGCCGCGGAAGGTGACGGCTTGCCCCCGGGCCTCGTGCGCGAGGAAGGCACCGAGGTCGTCGGAGAGGCGCGTCTCGGCTTTGAGTATGCGCAGGGCTTCGCCCGAGCCGGCCGCGACCGTCCGCGCCAGGTCCTCGGCGACGCCGTCGAGCTCGCCGGCCAGCGGCGCGGCTCCGGACGCAGCGCCCCACGCCAGGAGGTCCCGCCCCGTGAAGAAGCGGCCGGTCGTCAGCAGCTCGCGCGCGCGGGCGTCGCCGAACGCGGCGCGCGCCAGCGGCCACGCCGCCATCCCGGGGTTGAGGCCCAGACGCACGAAGTTGAAGCCGAGCCTCGCGTCGAGCGTGACCACGCGCAGGTCGCAGGCCAGCGCCAGGCACAGGCCCGCGCCGACGGCGGGCCCGTGCACCTTCGCGATCGTGACCTGCGGCAGGTCGCGCACCGACAGGAAGGAGCCGTAGAACCTCCGCATCAGCGGGACCAGCGCGGAGGCCGGGCGCTTGCGGTTGTCCTCGATGAACTCCAGGTCGCCGCCGGCGCAGAACGCGGGGCCCGCGCCCTCCAGCACGACGACCTTGGACTTCTCGCGCGCGACCGACTTCACCGCGGCGGCGAACTCGGCGGCCATCGCCTCGGACAGCGCGTTCAGCGCCTTCGGACGGTCCAACCGCAGGCGCGTCACCGCGCCGTCGGTGCGCCAGGTCACCTGAGCCATGGCCCCATCATACAAAGTGTTAGAATCGCCCCGTGAGCGCCCTCAAGGACCTCGGCAAGCGCCTGGAGAAGGCGGGCAAGTCCGTCCTGCGCGGCAGCCTGGTCAAGCTCCTGCCGCGGCCGCGCCGCCCGGGCGGCCCGGTCGACCCCGCCTCCGTCCGCCGCGTGCTGGCGGTGCGCCACGACGCGCGCCTGGGCAACCTGCTCCTGCTCACGCCGGCGCTGCGCCTGATCAAGACCGCGTTCCCGGCCGCCCGCGTCGAGGTCCTGCTCGCCGACAAGTACGGGGACGCGCTCGCGCACAACCCCTGCGTGGACGCGGTCCTCACCGCCAAGGCCTTGCCCGGCCTGCGCGCGCGCGGCTACGACCTGGCCTTCGACTTCTCGCCCCAGCACGCGTTCTCGCTGTCGAGCGCGGTGTGGACCGCGCTGTCGGGCGCGAAGCGCCGGATCGGCTTCGACCGCGGCGACGCCGCCAAGTTCCTGGACGACCTGGTCCCGGTCCCCGCCGAGCGCGCGCACGAGACCGCGAACCTCGCGCGCCTGGTCCGCCACGCCGCGCCCGGCGCGGCCCTGCCGCCGGACTCCGCGCTGAGGACCGAGTGGTGGTTCGGCCCCGGCGAGCGCGAGGCGGGGGCGAGGACCTGGGCGTCGTGGGGTCTGGACGCGGAGAGCGTCGCGCTGTTCCTCGGGGCGCGCGCCGAGAAGCGCCTGCCGCCCGAATGGTTCCTGGAGCTGGCGCGCCGCCTGCGCGCGTCCGGCCGCAAGGTGGTGCTCACGGGCGGCCCGGCCGAGCGCGAGCTGCTGAAGGGCAAGGGCGAGGTCGCCCCCGAGCTGTCCCTGCGGGCCTTCGCCGCGACCATCGTCAACGCCCGCGCCGTGCTCACCGCGGACACCGGGCCGATGCACCTGTGCGTCGCGGCGGGCGTGCCGACCGTCGAGCTGTTCTCGCACACCGAGACCTGGCGGTTCGGCTACGGGCACCTGCCCGGGCACCGCGTGCTCGACACCGGCGGCCGCCACCCGACGGTCGACGAGGCGTGGGCCGAGCTGGCCGCCCTCCTGTCTAGACCCAGGGGCTGAGGCGCGCGAGGTGGTCGCGCAGGGCGCGATGCGCCTCGTCCACGGTCGTGGACTGCACGTCGCCCCAGGAATCGCTCAGCGTGCCGCCGTGGCGGGCGCCGCGGGGGCGCCACACCGTCGCGGTGTAGCCCTCGTAGAACGCGAAGGTCGGGACCGAGAGCGCGGCGGCCATGTGCGTCGTGCTGGTCAGGCTGCCGACGAGCAGGTTCATGCGCTTGACCATGCCGGCCGCGACGGGCAGCGGGGCGGTCGGCAGGACCGGGGCCGGCTTGGGCAGCGCCTCGGCGATCGCGCGCACGTACTCGCGCTCGCCGGGCCCGGCGAGGAAGAACAGGCGCAGCGTCGGGTCGGACTGCAGGCGCGCGCACAGCTCGGTCAGGCGGTCGGCCGGCCACAGCGACGGACGCCGGGTCAGGTTCCCGGGATGGACCAGAACCCGGAACGCGGAACCGTCGGTCTTCAGCAGGGGGCCGAGCAGGCGGACGGCCTCCCGGTCCGCGTCCTCGGGGACCTTCAGCTCCAGGTCCGGCCCGTAGGGCGCGCCGAACGCCTCGGCCAGGCGCGCGTAGCGCTCCGACATGTGCTCGCGCTCGGCCGGAGCGGGGACCAGGCGGTTGAACGCCGCGGGGCCCCGGCCCTTGTCGAAGGCGGCCTTCAGCGGGGCGCGCACCGCGCGCGCGATCATCGTCGAGGTCTTGGAGAACGACGAGTTCAGGTCCACGAGCAGGTCGCAGCCGCCGGCGACCAGCCCCCACGCGAGCTTCAGGTTCGCCCCGACGCGCGCGGGCCGCTCCAGCACCAGCGCCTCGTCCACGAAGGGGATCAGCGGCAGGACCTGCGTCGCGCGGTGGCCGACGATCAGGCGGATGCGCGCCTTCGGGAAGCGCTGGCGCAGCGCGCGCAGGAAGGGCGTGGCGACGATCACGTCGCCGATGCGCCCGATGTACACGCAGGTGATCCGCTCGATCGGAGCCGATCCCAGGTCGATCCTCACGCGGATATCATATCAAGCCGAGGGGAGGCCAGGGGCCGCCGGGGAAGACCGCGGTCAGGTCTTTCAGGCCGAGATGCGCCGCGACCAGCTCGCCGGCGACGCGGCGGAAGTCCGTGGTCACCTCGAGGTCGCGGCCCTCGAAGCGCGCCTCGGGCGCCAGGCCGGGCCAGCGCCCGTGCACGCGGCCGCCCTTCACCTTGCCGCCCAGGACCATCATGACGCTCGCGTGGCCGTGGTCGGTGCCGCCGTTGCCGTTCTCCTCGACGGTGCGCCCGAACTCGGTCAGCGTCAGCACGACGACGTCCTGAGCGCGCGAGCCCAGGTCCGCGTGGAACGCGGCCAGCGCGGAGGCGAGCTCCTCGAAGCGCTTGGCGAGCTGGCCCTGCGAGGCTCCCTGGTTGAAGTGCGTGTCCCAGCCGCCGACCTCGACGAAGCCGACGCGCGTGCCCAGGTCCGCCTTCAACACGCGCGCCAGCTCGAACAGGTCGCGGCCGATCCGCGCCTTCGGATAGCCCGCCTTCTCGGCGTCCCCCGGAGCGGCCTTCGCCACGCCGTCGAGCTCCCGGCGCGCGGCGCTCAGGTCGCGCGCCGCGCCCGACAGGAGCTCGTCCACCGCGCCGTCGTACAGCGCCTCGAGCGAGTTCTCGAGCGGCGCGCCCTTCAGCGCGTCGGCGCCCGCGATCGCGGTCGCGCCGGAGGCGCCGCGCAGGATGCGCGGCAGGCGCGGCGCGATCGCGACGGCCGCCAGCGGGTCGCGCGCGGCCCGACGCGCCGTCAGCGCGCGGTCGAGCCAGCCGTCCTCGGTCGTCTTCACGCCGGGCGTGCCCGACTCCAGGAAGTCCTGCGCGTCGAAATGCGAGCGCGTGCCGTCCGGCGAGCCCGCCGCCTGCACCAGCGCCAGCGTCCCGTCCTTGTA
>JACQBB010000309.1 GCA_016194625.1 Elusimicrobiota bacterium
GAGTGCTCAATGAAGACCGACGAGCCGGCCGCGGTGCTGCGCGATCGCTACGGACGAGTGGTGACGTATCTGCGCGTGTCGGTCACCGACCGCTGCAACCTGCGCTGCGCCTACTGCCTGCCGCCCGAGGGCGCGGCGTTCGAGCGGCCCGAGGACCTTCTCACGGCGGCGGAGCTGACGCGCGCGGTCGCCGTCGCGCGCTCGCTCGGCGTGGACAAGGTGCGCCTGACCGGCGGCGAGCCGCTCGTCCGGCGCGACCTGCCCGACCTGGTCGCCCGCCTGGCGGCCCTGGACCTGGCCGACCTCTCGCTGTCCACCAACGGCGTCCTGCTGGCGCCGCTGGCGCGGACGCTCAAGGACGCGGGCCTCCGGCGCGTGAACGTCTCGCTCGACACGCTGGACGCCGCGCGCTTCCGCCGGATCACGCGCTCCGGGGAGCTCTCCGCGGCGCTGGCCGGCATCGACGCCGCGCTGGACGCGGGGCTCGGGCCGGTGAAGGTCAACGTGGTCGCCGCGCGCGGCCTCAACGACGACGAGGTCCCGGCCTTCGTCGAGCTGACGCGCCGCCGGCCCCTGCACGTGCGCTTCATCGAGCTGATGCCGATCGGCGAGACCGGCTTCTTCGGCCCGGAGCGCTGGCGGCCGATGGCCGAGGTCATGGCCGACTGCGGCCCGCTGACGCCGTGCGCGGGGCCGCGCGGCTTCGGGCCGGCGCGCTACTTCCGCCCGGCGGGCGGCGGCGCGGGCACGGTGGGCTTCATCGCGGCGCTCAGCTGCGGTTTCTGCGACGGCTGCAACCGCATGCGCCTGTCGGCCGCGGGGCGCGTCGTGCCTTGCCTGGCCTCGGAGCGCGGCACGGACCTGCGCGGCGCCCTGCGCGCGGGCGCCGCGGACGCGGAGCTGGCGGCGCTGTGGCGCCGGGCCGCCGCGGAGAAGCCCGAGAAGCATGAGATGACGGCGTCGGTCCCGCGAGAGCGCTTCATGTGCTCGCTCGGGGGCTAGTCCGAGGACGGAGGGAGGCATCATGTCGAGACCGGAGATCACGCGCCGAGAGTTCATCCGCTGGGGAGGCCTGACCGTGGCCGCCGTCACGACGGGAGGCGCGCTGGTGGCGCTCAACCCGTTCGAGGCGGACGCCGAGGACAAGCTCGGCCGCGTCGTCTGGGACAAGGCCCCGTGCCGCTTCTGCGGCACCGGCTGCAGCGCCCTCGTCGGCGTGGAGAAAGGGAAGATCGTCGCCGTGAAGGGCGACCCCGAATCCCCGGTCAACCAGGGCACGCTGTGCATGAAGGGCTTCTCCCTCCCGTTCATCCAATACGGCGCCGACCGCCTGACCAAGCCGCTGATCCGCAAGAAGGACGGCCGCTACGACAAGCGCGGCGAGCTGACCGAGGCGTCCTGGGACGAGGCGCTCGACCTGATGGCGGCCAAGGCCAAGGAGGCGCTCGCCGCGAAGGGCCCCGCGGGCGCGGCGCTGTTCGGCTCCGGGCAGTGGACGATCTGGGAGGGCTACGCCGCGTCCAAGCTGTGGAAGGGCGGCCTGCGCTCGAACAGCCTGGAGGTCAACGCGCGGCACTGCATGTCCAGCGCGGTCACCGGCTTCATGACGACCTTCGGCATGGACGAGCCGATGGGCAGCTACGACGACATCGCCCACGCCGACGCCTTCGTGCTGTGGGGCGCGAACATGGCGGAGATGCACCCGATCCTGTTCTCCAAGATCACCGCCCGCCTGCTCGCGGCGCCGCAGGCGCGGCTGTACAACATGACGACGGTCTCGAACCGCTCGTCGGCGATGGCGGCCAAGGAGATCCTCTTCACGCCGCAGTCGGACCTGGCGATCGCCAACGGCATCGCGCGCCTCCTGCTGGAGGAAGGCCGCGTCGACCGCGACTTCGTGGCCAAGCACTGCGTGTTCTCGCGCGGCAAGGAGAACATCGGCTACGGGCTGGAGGACGGCTTCAAGTTCAAGGACGAGCCGGTCCCGGCCGACCTGGAGCAGTTCCGCGCCTACGTCGCTCCCTACACGCCCGCCTACGTCCAGAAGCTCAGCGGCGTGTCCGAGGCCGACCTGCGCGAGCTGGCCGCCGTCTACGGCGACCCGAAGGTCAAGGTCATGTCGCTGTGGACGATGGGCATGAACCAGCACACGCGCGGCACCTGGATCAACAACCTGGTCTACAACCTGCACCTGCTCACCGGCAAGATCAGCGCGCCCGGCAACCAGCCGTACTCGCTGACCGGCCAGCCCAGCGCCTGCGGCACGACGCGCGAGGTCGGGACCTTCACGCACCGCCTCCCCGCCGACCACGTGGTCACGAACCCCGAGCACCGCGCGCACGCGGAGCACATCTGGGGCCTCGCGGCCGGGACCATCCCGGACAAGCCCACCTACAACGCCGTCGAGATGATGCGCGCCGTCGACCGCGGCGACGTGCTGTTCTTCTGGAGCCAGACGTCGAACCCGTTCCAGGACTACGCGAACCTGAAGCGCTACCGCGCGGGGGCGAAGAAGGAAGGCCGCTTCATCGTCGTCTCCGACGTGTACCCGACGCGCTCCACCGAGCTCGCCGACGTGGTCCTGCCCGCGGCGATGTGGGTGGAGAAGGAGGGAGCGTTCGGCAACGCCGAGCGGCGCACGCACTTCTGGAAGCGGATGGTGACCGCGCCCGGCGAGGCCAAGTCCGACCTGTGGCAGTTGATCGAGTTCGCCAAGCGCATGGGCCACGGGCGGCTGTTCGAGTACTCCCCGATCGAGTTCCCGCTCCCGAAGAAGGGCCACAACCCCTCCGACGCGAGCAAGGCCGCGGGCTTCTACGTCGAGAAGGCGCTGTGGGAGGAGTACCGCCGCTTCGGCGCGGGCCACGGCCACGACCTGGCGCCGTTCGACGCCTACCACGCCTCGCGCGGACTGCGCTGGCCCGTGGTGGACGGCAAGGAGACGACCATCCGCTACCGCGAGGGCTACGACCCCTACGTCCCCAAGGGCGAGGGGGTCCGCTTCTACGGCAACGCGGCCAACGGCGGGAAGGCCGTCGTCTGGCTGAGGCCCTACGAGCCCCCGCCCGAGGTCCCCGACGCCGAGTATCCGTTCTGGCTGTGCACC
>JACQBB010000292.1 GCA_016194625.1 Elusimicrobiota bacterium
CCCCCCGCTCTCGGGCGTCAGCGGGCGCGCGAGGCCCGCGAACAGAGTGCCGGTCCCGTAGCGGGAGCGCAGGGCGACGTCCAGCGCCGCGCCCAGGCCGCCGAGGCGGAGCCACAGGAACGCGTTCGACGCGAGGCCCGCCGCGGCGGGGCCGGCGGCGGCGGCCAGCAGCCGCGGCCCGGACGCGCCGTGGCGCGCCGCCTCGACGCGCCAAGCCCAGAACAGGGCCGGCGTCCAGAACAGCAGGCTCTGATGGTTGACCAGCCCCAGGCCGAACAGCAGGCCCGACAGCCGCGCGCGCGCGAAGACGCTCCCGCGCTCGCCGTCCGACAGGAGCCACAGCACGGAGGCGAAGAGGGCGTGCAGCGCGTACTTCTCCTCCAACAAGGCGAACTTCCACAGCGGCGCGGACAGCGCCCAGACCGCCGCGGCCGCCAGCGCGGCGACGGGACCCGAACGCCGCCGGACGGCCGCGAACAGCGCCGCGACGGCCGCCGCGGCCGCCAGCGCCGACAGGACGTTCAAGCGGTAGGCCGCGTTCCCGAAGGGGAACGCCGCCAGCCAGGCCCTCCCGAGGACCGCGTATAGAGGATAGCCGGGCGGGTGGGCCACGCCCAGCGTCATCGCCGCCGCCGCCATGTCGGCGGAGTCGCGCGGGGCGATGCAGGGATAGAGGCAGCCCAGGTACAGCGCGTAGGCCGCCGCGAAGACGGCGGCGACGGCCCTCATGCCCAGGAGCGCAGCGCCAGGCTCGGGTCGGCGCGCGCGGTCTTCGGGACGCGGCCCGCCTTCAGCAGGCGCCAGCCGGCGTGCGCGACCATCGCGGCGTTGTCGGTGCACAGGACCCGCGCGGGCAGGCGCACCGCGAAGCCCGCCGCCTCGCCGCGTCCCTTCATCAGCGCGCGCAGGCGCGAGTTGGCCGCGACCCCCCCGCCGATCACCACGTCCTGGGCGCGGAAGCGGACGGCGGCGGAGAGCGTCTTGTCGACCAGAGTCTCGGCGACCGCCTCCTGGAACGACGCGCACAGGTCGGCGAGACGCCGCCCCTTCACGGGCCCCGGGTGGTCGCGCAGATGGTACAGCACCGCGGTCTTCAGGCCGGAGAACGAGAAGTCCCAGCGTCCCGGCAGGGACGGGCGCGGGAAGGCGACCGCGCGCGGGTCGCCCTTCGCGGCGAGGCGGTCGATCTCGGGGCCGCCGGGATAGCCGAGACCGAACAGGCGCGCGACCTTGTCGTAGGCCTCGCCCGCGGCGTCGTCGAGCGTGCGGCCGAGGACGCGGTAGCGGCCCGGCGCCTTCGCCAGCACCAGGTCGGTGTGGCCGCCCGAGACGACGAGCGCGACGGCCGGCCAGCGCACGCGGTGCTCCAGCTCGGCGGCGAGCACGTGCCCCTCCAGATGGTTGACGCCGACCGCCGGGACGCCGTACAGGCGGGCGAGCGTCTGTCCCGCGACCTTGCCGACGAGCAGCGGCCCCATCAGCCCCGGGCCGCGCGTGAAAGCCACCGCGTCGATCCGTCCCGGGCCGGCGTCCTTGAGCGCCTTCGACACGACCGGCACCAGGTTCGTCAGATGCGCGCGGGACGCCAGCTCCGGGACCACGCCGCGGAAAGGCCGGTGCACTTCGGTCTGCGACGAGACCACGTTCGAGCGCAGGCGTCCGTCCTCGACCACCGCGGCCGAGGTGTCGTCGCAGGACGTCTCGATCCCCAGCACCCTCAACGCTTCGCGGGCTCCGGCTTCGGCGCGGGCAGAAGCGCCTGGGTGGTCGTCCCGCCTTCCGTCTTCAGCGCGCCCAGGACGTCGCGCGCCTTCAGCAGCTCCACCGCGCGGTCGAGCTGCTCGTCGCGGACCATGTCCTCGGGCTTCACCGCGGACTGCGGCTTCTTGTCCTTGGCGTAGATCATCTCCCACTGCTCGTACAGCTTCGCCTCGGTCTCCGGCGTGATGGAGACCGCGATGTCGGGAGGGATGCCGCCGGTCTTGTTCTTCTCGTCGCGGTGGATCGAGCGGCCCGCGGGAGTGTAGTAGCGCGCCACGGTCAGGCGCAGGCCCGAGCCGTCCGGCAAGGGGATCAGCGACTGCACGCTCGCCTTGCCGTAGCTGCGCTGGCCGACGACGACGGCGCGCTTGTGGTCCTGCATCGCGCCGGAGACGATCTCCGAGGCGGACGCGGAGCCGCCGTTGATGAGGATCACGAGCGGCAGGGACGCGTACGGCGCCTTCTGTCCCGCCGTGAAGTCCTGGCGGCTCTCGGCGCGGCGGCCCTGCGTGTAGACGATCAGCTTGCCGTCGCCCAGGAACAGCGACGAGACCTCGACCGCCGCCGACAGCAGGCCGCCCGGGTCGTTGCGCAGGTCCAGGACCAGGCTGGTCGCGCCGTCCTTCGTGAGCTTGCGCAGGGCGTCGGACAGGTCGTCGGCGGTCTTCGCGCTGAACTCCGCGATGCGCGCGTAGCCGACGCCGCCCTCGAGCTTCCGCGAGAACACCGAGTCGATCTTGACCAGCTCGCGCGTGATCTCGAAATCCTTCGGCTTCCACTGCGCGTCCGGCGCGTCGCTCGCGGCGCGGTAGACCTTGACCTTCACCTTCGTGCCGGGCGCGCCGCGCATGCGCTTGAGCGCGTCCTCCATGTCCATGTCCTTGGTCGCCGCGCCGTCGATCTCGGCGATGCGGTCGTTGGGCAGGATGCCGAGGCGGTACGCCGGCGAGCCGGACATCGGCGTGAGCACGGTCAGCCAGTCGTCCTTGACGTTGAGGCGCAGGCCGACGCCCGCGAACTGCCCCTCGGTCTCGGTCTTCATCTCCCGGTTCATCTCGGGCTCCAGGAACTGGGAGAACGGGTCGAGCGTGTGCACCATCCCCTCGGCCGCGCCGTACACCAGCTTCTGCGTCTCGGTCTCGTCGACGTAGTTGTCCTGGATGTAGCCGAGCACGTCCACGAGCAGCTTCATCTGCTCGTAGGTATTATCCGCGTTGGTTTTGGCCGGAGCCGCCCACGCGGGCGTCCGAAAAACCAACGCGCAGAAGGCCACGGCGAGGATCAGTTTCGTTTTCATGGTCGTTCTCTCATCTCTTCTCGAGCCAAGCCGCCGGGTCCAGCGCCTCCGTCCCGCGCCGGATCTCGAAGTACACGCGTCCGCCGTCCGCCGCCGCCCCCGCGTGCGCGAGCGGCTCGCCGGCGCGGACCTCGGCGCCCTTGTCCTTCACGGCGTCGCCGAGTCCGCCGTACACGGTGAAGAAGCCGCCGCCGTGGTCCACGATCATCACCTCGCCGTACGAGCGGAACGGGCCGGTGAAGATCACGCGGCCCGGCGCGACGGCGCTGACCGGCGCGCCGGCGGGCGTGCCCAGCGTCAGGCCCTGGCGGACGGTCCAAGTGCCCAGCTCCGGGTCCTTCTCGCGGCCGAAGGAGCTGACGACCTTGCCGGCCGCGGGCCAGGGCAGGGAGTTGCGCGGCACGTCGAGCACGGCCTTGACGCCGGCCGGCTTGCGCGAGCGCGCCGCCCGGCCCAGCTTGTCGATCAGCGAGGTCAGCGCCTTCGCGTTCTCCTCGAGCTCCTTGGCGCGGCGCGCGGCGTCGGCGACGCGCGTCTGCGTCTGCTCGAGCTGGGCCTTCTTGGCCTCGTACTCCTTGCGGCGGTCGTCGCGCTCGCTCTGCGCCTGGCGGCGGCTCTCGGCCAGCGCGGCGGCCTTGCGGCGCGCGTCGGCCTCGGCGGCCTCGGTCTGCTTCTGGAAGCCCTTCAGGCCGCGCAGATGGCGCCCCTTCTCGACGATCGCCGCGCGGCGGAACTCCTCGGCCCACAACTCGCCCGTCCCGTAGAAGTCGGAGCGCCCGGACAGCGCCGCCGCGTGGCGCGACGACTCGGCCGAGAGCGCCGCGGTCCAGAAGCCGTGCACGCTGCTCGCCGCGTCCAGGCGCGACTTCAGCTCGGCCTTGCGGCTCTCCGCCTGGCGGATGACCTCCTGGAGCTTCTCGACGCGCTTGCGCGACGACGCGTCGAGACCCTCGAGGCGTCCGACCTCCTTCCCGAGAGAGGCCTCGGACGCGCGCAGGGTCTCCAGCTCGGCGAGGGTGCGCCGCAGCTCGCCCTGGATGCGCGCGAGCTCGGCCTTCTGGTGCTTCTGCGCGGCGGCCGGGAGGGCCGTCAGCGCGGCCAGCGCGACGGCGGTCAGGCCTCGGAGCGCCATAGCGAGAGCGACCAGCCGAGCACCGCGCACGCGGCGGTCACCGCCGCCTGCGTCCACAGGGCGGGCCATTCCCAGAGCAGCCCGTCGCGCCGCAGCGGCCACGCGGCGAGCGCGGCCAGCGCCAGGCCCGCCGCGCCGCCCGAGCCCCCCGCCCACGCCAGGCGCGGGTCGCCGCCGCGGGCGCGCAGCGAGCCGAACAGCGCCCACAGCGCCAGCGCCGCGGTCGCGCAGAACAGGGTGCTCAGCGTCATGCGCAGCCAGTGCGCGTACAGGCGCGCGCGCAGGATCGCCTGCAGCTGCGCGGGCTTCCAGCGCACGTCGGACCAGTCGGCCAGCGCCTCGGCGCCCGAGATCCACGCCGCCAGGCGCGGGAGCGCGTCGCCGGCGGGCCGCACCTCGAAGGCGCCCGGCAGCGGGTTCTCGCCGACGAACGCGACGGAGTCCACCAGCTCGGGGTCGTCGCGCTTCAGCGCGGCCAGCGCGTCCTCCGGCGCCACGTAGCGCACCTCGGCGGCCTCCGGCGCGGCCCGCAGCTTCTCCTCGACGACGGCGCGCTTGCCCTCCTCGAGCGGCCCGCGCAGGAAGAAGACGACGCGGAAGTCGTCGCGCAGCGCGGTCTCGAGGCGGCGGCACTGGCTCTCGACGAGCAGCAGGCTCTGGGCCGCGAGCGCGGCCGACGCGGCGAAGGCGAACACCCAGACGGCGCGGGACTTGGCTCCCATGGTCGCAGGATTCTACGAAATCCGGCGCGCCCTCAGCGGTAGGGGTTCAGCACGGACACCGCGCGCCGCAGCGGCTCGCGGATGCTCGGCAGGGCGAGCAGGAGGGTCAGGACGATCAGCCACGGGCCGCGCGCGAGCGCGAACTTCCCGAAGCCCGACAGGCTCGCCGACGCCGGCGACGAGACGGCGGCCGACGCGGCGGAGGCCGCCGGAACGGGCGACTCGGCGCCCGCGGGCAGGAGCTTGGCCACCTGCGGCAGGCCCATCGCGCGCGACAGGCGGGAGATCGGCAGCTCCCCGGCGACGACCGCGACCGCGCGGCCGTCGGGCCCCGTCTCCAGGCCGACGACCCGCGTCAGCCGGAAGCCGGTCGCGTCGGCGAGCGCGCGCACGCCCTCGTCCACCGAACGGCGCGCGCGGGACGGGTCGTCCAGGCGCAGGCCGATCAGGTACGGCGAGGTGGTCTCGCGCGGGCGCGACGGGCGCGCGCGCGGCTCGACGCTCAAGCGCTTCACGCCGGGGCGCGACAACGCGTCGGCCAGGCGCGACGCCGGCAGCCAGCCGCTGAGCAGCGTCCGCCCGCCGGGACCCGCCGTCATCTCGAAGCGCGCGTCGGCCGTGAAGCCCGCCGCGGAGCCCAGGCCCGCGACCGCGTCGCGCAGCGACCCCGCCTCGCGCGGGTCGAGCTGGAGCGTCACGAAGACCTTGTTGCCCTCCGAGGGCGTCGGGGCCGCGGAGGCGGCCGGCGCGTCCGGGACGCCCGGAGCCCCGGGCGCGGTCCCCAGAGCGGGACGCGCGGGATCGGCCTTCATGCCGAGGATGTGCGTCTCGTAGTCGCGGTCGCTCGCCTCGCGCGCGGCGGCGGGGTCGGAGTCGGCGGCCGTCGCGGCCGTCATGTCGAGCGGCTTGACCAGGCCGTTCCATAAAGAAGCCCGGCCGGCGGGGCGCGTCTCCCCGGCGGACGGAGCGGTCCGCGGCTCGGCCGCGACGCGCTCGGCGACGGCGCGGCCCGGGGCGCCCGCCTTGGGCGCGGTCTCCGCGACCGGCGCGGACGGGCGCGCGTCCGGCGGACGGACGGCGGGCGCGACGGTCGGCGCGGAGGCCGGACGCTCGGCGGGCCGCGCGGCCGGCGGCGTCG
>JACQBB010000293.1 GCA_016194625.1 Elusimicrobiota bacterium
GAGCAGGGCATCCCGGTGAGCACGCTGGGCCTGACGCGCGCGCCGCGCCCCGCCGACGCCGGGCGCCTGGCGGAGATCATCGAGCGCGAGCGCCCCGACATCGTCCACGCCCTGATGTACCAGGCCATCCAGCTCTGCCGCCTGGCCAAGACGCGGACCTCGGTCCCATTCAAGCTGGTCTCCTCGCCGCGGGTGAACTACCGCTCGCGCTCCTGGATGACCCTGCTGGTGGACCGCGCGCTCAAGGAACGCGACGACCTGCTCATCGCCGAGTGCGAGGCCAGCCGCCGCTTCCTGCTCGAGAGACTGCGATACTCCCCCGCCAAGACCATCGTCGTGCGCAACGGCGTGGACCTGGCGGGCTGGCCCGCTTCGAAGATCGACCGCCAGAAGAAGCGCCTGGAACTGCGCCTGGGCGCCGGCGACCTCCTGGTCGGCGCCGTCGGCCGCCTGGACCGCCAGAAGGGCTTCGCGACGCTGATCGAGGCGATGGCCCTGCTCAAGGACGCCCCGGTCAAGTGCGCCATCATCGGCGACGGCCCCGAGCGGGCGCGCCTGGAGGCGCTGATCCGCAAGCACGAGCTCGAGAAGACGGTGTGGCTCCTCGGCGAGCGCGGCGAGATCCCGTCCTGGCTGTCCGCCTTCGACGTGTACTGCCTGCCCTCGCTGTGGGAGGGCCTGCCGAACGCCTTATTGGAAGCGATGGCCCTGGGCCTGCCCGTCGTGGCCTCGGCGGTGGACGGCGTGCCCGAGGCCGTGACCGACGGCAAGGACGGCGTCCTGGTCCCCGCCGCCAAGCCGGCTCCGCTGGGCGCGGCCCTGCGCGCGCTGGCCGGGGACGCGCCGCGGCGCGGCGCCCTGGGCGCGGCCGCGAAGTCCGCGGTCGCCGAGCGCTTCACCCTGCGCCGGATGATCGCCGAGTACGAGTCGGCCTACGACCGGGCGTTCTCCGTCGGAGCCCCCTCTTGACGAACCCCGCGATGAGGATTAACATTTGTTAATGACGTACAAACAACTCCTCGCCCTGCTCGACACGGCCCGCGTCTCCCCGGAGAAGGCGGCCGCCGAGCTCGGCGTGTCCGGCATGACCCTGCGCCGCTGGCGCGGCAAGCCCGCGGCCGCCGAGCTCCCGGAGCTGTACCGCCGCGCCTTCGAGCCCACGGTCCGCCGCCTCGTCGGCGAGGGGCTCCTGCATCCCGAGGACCCCGCGGTCATGGCCGCGCTGGCCGCGCCCGAGGAGCACTTCTCCAAATCCGTGATGGCGATGGGCATCACGCACGACATCCTCGAGCAGGCCGACAAGCATCAGAACACCATCTTCGTCGGCCTGGCCCGGCTCGGCCAGGACGAGAAGCGCCAGGCGCAGGTGAAGGCCTCCGGACGGATGCTCGCCCGCTTCAAGGAGATGGGCGAGGACTGGCGCAAGCGCCTGGAGGACCTGGACGCCGCGGTGCGCTCGACGGAACTGCCCGCGATCGACAAGCTCGTGGCCTTCGGCGCCCTGTTCTACCTGATCACGCCGTTCGACCTGGTCCCGGACGCCATCCCGGTGTTCGGCCTGATCGACGACTTCATCCTGGCCGGGGTCGCCGCCCTGTACTACCGCAAGAAGTTCCCCGCCCTGTTCGGCCCGAAACGACGAAACTGACGACCCGTCGTCTTGACGACGTAACACGCTCCCGCTATACTCCCTCCGTCTCGCGCGCGTATTAAGGTACGCCGACCTTGCGCGCGGGGCTTCCCCTTTCCATGGGGGAGCTTCGCCTTTGATCGACTCCCTGCATCCGCGGCAACTCAGGCGCTTGGTCGGCGCGGCCGGTATCGCCTTCGCGGCGGTCCTGGCCGGCGCGCCGGCGTTCGCCCAATTCTCCACCCCGTACGACCCGGACTTCGCCCCGTCCGAGGCCCCGGCGCCGGCCCCCGCGCCGAGACCCTCCCCCTCCCCCGCTCCCGCGGCCGAGCCCGCCCCCGCGACCGCGCCGGCCGCGCCCGCGGGCCCGAGGCGGACCTTCAAGCTGATCGAGCGCGCCGACCCGAACCACGTCCTCGACCAGGGGACCGCCGCACCGGTCAAGCCCGCCGCCCCCTCCACGGAATACTCGCTGGACCGCTTCCTGCGCGTGCGCGACGCCGTCGAGCGCGGCGAGGAGCCCGGCGCCGAGGAGCGCCCGGCGCTGGGCCCGGGCTGGACCGCGCCGGTCGCCGATCTCTCGCTGTCGACGGAAGCCCCCAAGGCCCCGCCGCCCGAGGTCGAACTGCCGACCTACGGCACCAGCCTGTCGGTGACCGGCCGCAAGGTCATCGGCTTCAACTTCTCCGAGAAGCGCTATACGGCCAACCAGACCACCTCCGGCCGCGCGAAGACGACGAACCTCATCGAGATCAACCAGCAGCTGCAGCTGCGCATGCAGGGCAAGGTCGGCCCGAAGATCACCGTCAACGTCGACTACGACGACACGAAGACGAACCAGCAGGACATCTCCGTGGTCTACCAGGGCGATCCCAACGAGACCGTGCAGAACGTCTCGTTCGGCGACATCGACCTGTCCCTGCCGTCCACCGAGTTCGTCTCCTACAACAAGCAGCTGTTCGGCATCCGAGCCGACGTGAAGTACAAGGGCTTCAAGGCGACGATCATCGGCTCCCGCACGAAGGGCACGACCAAGTCCAAGCAGTTCCTGGGCAACTCCCAGTTCGTGCAGAACGACTTCCAGGACACCACCTACCTGCGCCGGCAGTACTACGACCTGAGCTTCGGCGCCGCCGCCCGCCTGCCGATCAAGTCGGGCTCGGAGCGCGTGTTCCTGGCGCGCCAGGACCCGACGCAGACCAACAACGTCAACCTGCAGACGCTGACCGTGGACGACCTCTCGTGCGACACCGTCGGCTGCGTCAACCAGTCGTCCTCCGCCTTCACCGGCAGCTTCCTGACCCTGACGGCCGGCCAGGACTACACGATCAACTACGCGAAGGGCTACATCCAGTTCCGCAACCAGCTCCAGGCGCAGTTCGTCGTCGCCGTCGACTACATCGACGCCAACGGCAACCACCTGACCGTGCAGTCGTCGAGCGCGGACGCGACCGCGCTGGGCGGCTCGGGCCAGTTCAAGCTGATCAAGACGCCGTCCGACCTCCCGCTGTTCTCGACGAGCACCGAGTCGGGCTACAACCGCGAGCTCAAGACCTTCTACTCGATCGGCCAGACCTCGATCGTGCGCGACAACGGGCGCGGCAACTTCATCCTGAAGGTGCTCGACCCGTCGACGCGCAACGAGATCGGGTCCCAGCTGAACCCGATCCAGAAGTACCCCGACACCATCGACGTGGACTTCGAGAACGGCATCTTCCAGCTGAAGAGCCCCTTCTCGGTCGGGAACGCGTCGCCGACGGTCGTCGACCCGAACATCTACGCGCAGACGCCGATCAGCCAGCGCCTGTTCCACATCGAGTACAACTACCGCTTCAAGACCTTCAACCTGGAGCCGAACCTGGTCGTGCAGTCCGAGCTCGTCATCCTGGACGGCCAGAAGCTGAACCGCAACGTCGACTACGTCATCGACTACGAGGCGGGCTTCATCACCTTCTTCAACCCCGACCGCATCCTGGCCACCTCCGAGATCGACATCACCTACGAGGTCGCCCCGTTCGTCGGCGCGACCAACGACACCCTGCTCGGCGGGCGCGTGTCGCACGAGTTCAACGAGCACTTCGCGGTCGGCTCCACCCTGCTGTACGAGGCGGGGACCAAGTCGCAGACCGTCCCGCAGGTCACCGAGCTGGCTCGGAGCCTGCTCGTCTACGAGTTCGACTCGCAGGTGAAGAAGATCAAGATCGGCAAGCGCATGACGGTGACCCTGCAGGGCGAGTTCGCGCAGAGCCGGCAGAACCTGAACCTCAACCAGTTCGCGCTGATCGACAACATGGAGGGCATCCGCCAGCAGGACGCGACGCCCACGCTGGCGTCCTCGTGGCAGATCGCGTCGAACCCGAGCGCGTCTCCGACCGACTTCTCGAAGCTGAGCTGGACCTCGGAGGACGTCAACGTCCTGACGATCAACCCCAACGCCCAGGCCAACGCCAACGACACGCAGAAGGTCCTGGACGTCAACTACGACTTCACGAACCCCGCCAGCCAGGAGATGTCGATCGTCTATCCGTTCTCGGCGGCCGGCATCGACATGTCCCAGCGCACCGTCCTCGAGGTCGTGATGCTCGGCGACAACGGCGGCGAGCCGGTGAACTTCCATCTCGGCGGGATCAACGAGGACGCCGACGGGACCGGCGGCACCACCCTGCACTGCGCCGACGGCCGCACGCTGACCGGCGTGCCGAAGACCGAGGACACGGACTGCACCGGCATCCTCTCCCCGGCCAAGGACATCGGCTGGCTGTACCGCTACGGCGCGTCGGACTTCACGGTCCCGTACGCCGCGACGAACGGCGTCCTGGACAGCGCCGACCTCAACAAGAACGGCCGCCTGGACGCCGCCGACCTGAGCGGCGGCGACTACGGCTACATCCCCGACCCGAACAACTCGACGAACATGAACCTGTTCGACGCGACCTCGAACGGCACGCGCACGGTGATGAACTTCGGAGGAGCGACCTGGCACACCTTCCAGATCCCGCTGAACATCTCCTCGCAGACGGCCAGCAACTGGACCAGCATCAAGCAGATCCGCATCTCGATCAAGAAGGGCACGCTGAACGCCGGCACGCTGAAGTTCGCGCGCATCGCCGTGGTCGGCAACAGCTGGCAGCGCGGCGTCGCCGGCGACCCGTCGAACGGCTCCGGCCCCGTCGCCTCCGAGGCGCTGACGGTGACGCCGGTCAACAACGTGGACAATCCCGTCTACACGCCGATCTACAACGCCGCCGGCGACGCCAGCTCGGTGTTCAACGACCTGTACGGCAGCGTCTCGAACCTCCAGAAGCTCAACAACACCAAGAACATCTCCGAGCAGGCGCTGCAGCTCTCGTACACCGGCCTGTCGGCGGGCGCCACGGTGTACACGAAGCGCGTGTTCTCGACCGCGCTCGACGTCAGCCAGCACCGCTTCTTCAACTTCCTGGTCTACGGCAACGCCGACGGCGTCGCGCCGGACGCGACCGGGACGACCCTCTTCCTGCGCGCCGGCAGCGACCAGAACTTCTTCGAGGTCCGGGTGCCGATGAACTTCCGCGGCTGGCGCAAGATCCGCGTGCACCAGACCGACCCGGGCAACGGCGTGATGAACAACTGGGTGATGGACACGCCCGGCACGGTCATCGTCTCGTCGGGCAACCCCTCGCTGCAGCAGGTCAGCGAACTGGTCGCCGGCCTGTACGCGGGCGGCGCCCCGGCCAAGACCGCGGGCTCGGTCTGGCTCAACGAGATCCACCTGTCCGAGCCGGTGACCCGCGTCGGCACCGCGCACAAGCTGCAGGCCGACGTCGAGTACCTGGGCTGGGGCACCTTCGGCTGGAAGCAGAAGGCGATCGACCGCAACTTCCAGACGCCGACCTCGGTGATCTCGAACCAGGACAAGCGCGACGACAGCGCGTACGCCAACATCAACCGCCTCGGCTGGATGCCGATCTCGATGAACGTGTCGCGCTCGGTGACCGACACGCCCAGCACCGTGAACACCGGCAACCTCTCGAACCTGGTCAACCTGCTCCAGCAGGGC
>JACQBB010000294.1 GCA_016194625.1 Elusimicrobiota bacterium
GCCGGGCGACGACTGCCGCGTGAGCGAGGACCTGCGCAAAGGAGTCTTGACGCTGACGGCCCGCGCGCCGAAGCCGGCGCATCCCCTGGCTCCGAAGCGGCCGTGCTCGGCCGGCTTCAAGGTCGCTGGCGGGTTCGAGGAGGTCTCCGTCCGCTCGGGCTCGGGCGACATCGATCTCGGCATGCTGAGCCGCAAGGCGGACCTGCGGACCGGCTCGGGCTCCATCCGCCTGCGCGGCGACACCGCCGACCTCAAGGCGAAGTCCGGCTCCGGAGCGGTCTCCGGGCGCGCCCCGGGCGCGCATCTCGACGTCGAGACCGGCTCCGGCGACATCGGCCTGACCGGGCTCACGGGACTGGTCCGCGCGCGCACCGGCTCCGGCGCGGTGTCGCTGGACTGGGACAAGGCCCCGGCCTCGGGCCTCATCGAGGTGGAGACCGGCAGCGGCGGCCTGGAGGCGCTGTTCCCGCGCGGCACGCGGCTCAAGCCCAGCCTGCGCTCGGCCACCGGCCGCCTGCGCACCGATCTCGACGACAAGGACGCGAAACTGACGCTCCATTTCAGATCCGGCTCGGGCGGCGCGACGCTGACGCGCAAGCCCTAGGACCCTTCCGGAGAACGAGGAACATGAACGACAAGGCTTGGCTGGCGCTGGAAGACGGGACGGTGTTCGCGGGCCGCGCGTGCGGCGCCGCGGGCGAGACGACGGGCGAGACGGTGTTCAACACCGCGATGACCGCATCGTCGCCATCGAGGGCATCGACACGCGCGCGCTGACCCTGCGCCTGCGCGACCAGGGCGCCCTGCGCGGCGTCATCTCGACCCTCGACGGCGACGCCAAGCGCCTGGTCGCCAAGGCCAAGGCCTCCCCCTCGATGGCCGGCCGGAACCTGGCCAAGGTCGTCACCTGCGAGAAGCCCTACGAGTGGACCGAGGGCGTCGCCGCGAACGCCGGCCTGCACGTGGTCGTGGTGGACTTCGGCGTGAAGCACGGCATCCTGAACTGCCTGGCCGCGATGGGCGCGCGCGTGACCGTGGTCCCCGCCTCCACCTCCGCCGACGCGATCCTGCGCCTCAAGCCGGACGGCGTCCTGCTCTCCAACGGCCCCGGCGACCCCGAGCCGGTCACCGACGCCATCGCCGCGATCAAGGTCCTGCTCGCCGAGCGCATGCCGCTGTTCGGCATCTGCCTGGGCCACCAGCTGCTCGGCCTGGCGCTGGGCGGGCGCACCTTCAAGCTGAAGTTCGGCCACCACGGCTCCAACCACCCGGTGAAGGACCTGGAGACCGGCAAGATCGAGATCACCTCGCAGAACCACGGCTTCTGCGTGGACCTGGACTCGCTCCCGAAGGAGGTCCGCACCACGCACGTGAACCTCAACGACGGCACCTCCGAGGGCATGGCCCACGCGGCCCTGCCCGCGTTCTCCGTCCAGTACCACCCGGAGGCGTCCGCCGGCCCGCACGACAGCCGCTACCTGTTCGAGCGCTTCCGGACGAAGATGCTCGAGCGGCGCGAGGCCGTCTCGCGATGATCGCGGCGCTCATCGTCCTCCTCGCCGCGGTCCCGTTCGGCGCCTATTTCTGGCGCGAGCACCGGATGGCGACCCCGTCCCTGCAGTGGCCGATCCTGGGCAAGATCCTCAACCTGGCCTACGAGGCCGAACCCCCGCGCCTGTCCGGCTCCTGGAACGGCCGCCGCGTCGCCGTCCAGCTGGAGGACGGCCATGTGACGCTGACCGCGTGGCTGACCGCCACGCGCCTGCGCGTGGAGTGCGGCCCGAAGGAGCTCGTGACCAAGCGCGCCGGACTGGTCCTGCCCGACCCGTTCGAGGCGACCGACCGCGCGTTCCGCGACCGCCTGCTCGCGCGCTGCAGCGACAAGGCCGCGGGCCCCACGGTGTTCGACGCCGCGATGCAGCAGCGCCTCGCGCACCTCCCCGCCGTCGACTTCGTCGGACAGGACACGCGGGTCGTCTGGACCGTGCCCGCGCTGAAGGAACCCGATTCCGCCGAGGCCCTCCTCGGCGCGCTGTGCGCCGTCGCCGACGGCCTCGAAAGCTTCCCCGCACCCGGAGGACTCCCCCGTGCCCAAGCGTGAAGACCTGAAGAAGATCCTCGTCATCGGCTCCGGCTCGATCGTCATCGGCCAGGGCTGCGAGTTCGACTACTCCGGCACCCAGGGCCTCAAGGCCCTGCGCGAGGAGGGCTACGACACCGTCCTCATCAACTCCAACCCGGCGACCATCATGACGGACCCGGAGCTGGCCGACCGCACCTACATCGAGCCGCTGACGACCGAGTATCTGGAGAAGGTCATCGCGGCCGAGCGCCCGCAGGCCGTGCTCCCCACGCTGGGCGGCCAGACCGCGCTGAACCTGACCGTCGCCGCGGCCGAGAAGGGCATCCTCAAGAAGTACAACGTGGAGGTCCTGGGCGCGCGCCTGGAGACGATCCGCAAGGCCGAGGACCGCCAGCTGTTCAAGCAGGCGATGCTGAAGATCGGCCTGGACCTGCCGAAGAGCGTGGTCCTGACCGACGCCTCCGACCTGAAGGCCGTCAGCCGCGAGCTGGGCTTCCCCGTCATCGTGCGCGCGTCGTTCACCCTCGGCGGCGCGGGCGGCGGCATCGCCTATCACTACGAGGAGCTGCGCCAGCGCGTGCACACCGCGCTCGAGATGTCCCCGGTCAAGAAGGTCCTGCTCGAGGAGTCGATCATCGGCTGGAAGGAGTACGAGCTCGAGGTCATGCGCGACCGCGCCGACAACTTCGTGGTCATCTGCACGATCGAGAACCTGGACCCGATGGGCGTGCACACCGGCGACTCGGTGACGGTCGCGCCCGCGCAGACGCTGACCGACCGCCAGTATCAAGAGATGCGCGACGACGCCAAGCGCATCATCTCCGAGATCGGCGTGGAGACCGGCGGCTGCAACATCCAGTTCGCCGTCCACCCGCAGACCGGCCGCCGCGTCGTCATCGAGATCAACCCGCGCGTGTCGCGCTCCTCGGCGCTCGCGTCCAAGGCGACCGGCTTCCCGATCGCGAAGATCGCCGCCAAGCTGGCCGTCGGCTACACTCTCGACGAGCTGCCCAACGACATCACGAAGGCCACGCCCGCGTCCTTCGAGCCCGCGATCGACTACGTGGTGACCAAGGCCCCGCGCTTCGCCACCGAGAAGTTCGGCGAGTTCCCCCTCGACACCGCGATGAAGTCCGTCGGCGAGGCGATGGCCATCGGCCGCACCTTCAAGGAGTCCCTCCAGAAGGCCCTGCGCGGCCTGGAGAGCGGCAAGAAGGGCCTGGAGGGCGGCGAGGAGTTCGACGACGAGACCCTGCTCCAGCGCGTCGCGACCCCCTCCTCGTCGCGCCTGTACCACGTGAAGACCGCGCTCGAGCGCGGCGTCGCCGTCGAGCGCATCGCCGAGGTGTCCAAGATCGACCCCTGGTTCCTGAACCAGCTGAAGGAGATCGTCGACCACGAGAAGACGCTCGCCGCGTCCAAGCTCACCGCCGACGACCTGCGCGACGCCAAGCGCCTGGGCTTCTCCGACGCGCAGATCGCGCGCGCGAAGGGCGTGCCCGAGAAGTCCGTCCGCGACCGCCGCTGGAAGCTGGGCGTGCGCCCGTCGTTCAAGCTGGTGGACACCTGCGCGGGCGAGTTCCCCTCGTCCACGCCCTACTTCTACTCGACCTACGAGCCGACCGGCGACCTGGCCCCGTCCAAGTCGAAGAAGAAGGTGATGATCCTGGGCTCCGGGCCGAACCGCATCGGCCAGGGCATCGAGTTCGACTACTGCTGCGTGCAGGCGTCGAAGGCCCTGCGCGAGATGGGCTGGCAGTCGATCATGGTCAACTGCAACCCGGAGACCGTCTCCACCGACTACGACGCCTCCGACCGCCTGTACTTCGAGCCGCTGACGCTGGAGGACGTGCTCGAGATCGTGGCCGCCGAGAAGCCCGCGGGCGTCATCGTCCAGTTCGGCGGCCAGACGCCGCTGAACTTGGCCGTCGCGCTCGAGAAGGCCGGCGTGCCCATCCTGGGCACCAAGCCCGCCGCCATCGACATGGCCGAGGACCGGCGCCTGTTCGGCGCGGCGCTCAAGAAGCTGGGCATCCTGGCGCCGGAGTCCGGCATCGCCAAGAACGCCGAGCAGGCGGTGAAGATCGCCAAGCGCATCGGCTATCCCGTGATGGTCCGCCCGAGCTACGTGCTGGGCGGAAGGGCGATGGAGGTCATCTACGACGACGCCTCGATGGTCGATTACATCGCGCGCACCGTGAAGCCCGGCTCGCACCCGTCCCTGCTGATCGACCGCTTCCTGGCCGACGCGGCCGAGCTCGACGTGGACGCCGTCTGCGACGGCGTCGACGTGTGGATCTCCGGCGTGATGGAGCACA
>JACQBB010000297.1 GCA_016194625.1 Elusimicrobiota bacterium
CTCGGACAGCGACAGCGGCACGGGCGGGATCACGCGCGCGAAATACAGCGCGGCGAACCCCAGCGCGACGCACGCGTAGGGGACGAGCAGGTGGCGCTTGAGCGCGGCGCGCGGGTCGGGGAGGTCGTAGGACAGCCACCAGGCCAGTCCCGTCACGCAGGCGGTGGACGCGGTCAGCGTGCCCAGGAAGGGCAGGACGCCGATCGAGCCCGCGAGCGTCGGCACCAGGTAGGTGAAGTAGGACACCAGGCACAGGCTGAACAGCGTCATGCGCAGGGTCGTGCCGGAGTCGGCGAAGGGCTTCAGCTCGTTGACCGCGAGCAGGCCGGCCAGCAGGACCAGGAACACGAACGAGGTGCCCAACGACGCGCTCTTGAAGTAGAACAGCGTGTAGATGTTGAGCAGCGTGCCCAGCATGAAGTGCGTCGCGCCGGCGTGGTAGCGCCAGAACGTCGCCAGCCGCGGGTGGGGGACGAACCGTCCGTACAGCTCGCGCAGCTCCCAGCCGGTCAGCAGCGCGCACAGCGCCAGGTACGAGGCCTGGTGGAGGATGTTGTGCAGCTTGTCGATGCGCCCGACGGCCAGCGTGTCGAACAGGAAGCCGGCGACGAACAGGCCGACGGTGCAGGCGGGCTCGTGCTCCTCGTAGACGCGCTTGAGGCGCTCGAGGAGCGCGCGCATGTCAGGCGGCGACGGGCTCGGCGGCCGCGCCCGCGGTCATCACGAAGCCCAGCGCCGAGAGCGCGGCGGCCAGCAGGGCCCACGCCTTCAGGTCGCCGCGGCCGATCAGGAAGCCGGCGATGACCGGCGACAGGATGGACGCCGTCGAGTTCAGGATCTGCGTCAGGCCGAGCACCACGCCCTGCTCCTTGCGGCCGACCGCGCGCGTGACCAGGCTGGTCAGCGCCGGGCGCAGGACGCCGGTGCCGAACGCGGTCGCGGTGAAGACGGGGATGAGCAGGAGCAGCGGGTTCGTGAACGCCAGGCCGGCCAGGCCGACGGCGGCCGACACGAACCCGGCGCGCGCCAGCGCGCGCTCGCCGTAGCGCTTGACCATGCGGCCGAGCAGGCCGCCCTGGATGACGACGCCGAGCAGGCCGGAGTAGGCGTACAGGTAGCCGACCTCGCGCGGGCCGAAGGAGAAGCGGCGTTCGGCGAACAGGGCGAAGCCGTTGATGAACAGGGAGAACATCAGGCAGAACAGGAAGAACTGCGCCAGCAGCGCCGCCAGCTCGGGCCGCCGGAAGTACTGGCCGTACGCGCCCCAGTCGAGCAGGCTCAGGCGCCGGCCGCCGGGGCCGGCCTCCCCGTCGTCGACGTGCGGCTCGGCCTCGGGCAGGAGGGTCCAGGTGCAGAGGATGCTGGTCAGCGACAGCGCCGCGGCGGCGTGCGCCGGCCAGCGGTAGTCGTACTGCGCCAGGAAGCCCGACAGCGCGGGTCCGATCAGGAAGCCCAGGCCGAAGGCGATGCCGATGACGCCGAACGACTTGGCGCGGTCCTCGGGCTCGGTCACGTCGGAGATGTAGGCCTGCGCCAGCGTCAGGTTGCCGGCGGTGATGCCGTCCAGGAAGCGGGAGAAGAAGATCCACGCGAGCGTCTTCGCCCAGCCGAGGACCAGGAAGCCGATGAAGGTGCCGATCTGGCTGATGATCAGGAGCGGCTTGCGGCCGTGGCGGTCGGACAGGCGGCCCAGGACCGGGCCGGCGACCAGCTGGCACAGCGCGTAGGTGGTGATCAGGAAGCCGACGACCTGCGGGGTGGCGCCGAAGTGCTCGGCGTAGAACGGCAGCAGCGGCAGGACGATGGTCATGCCCAGGATGTCCACCGCGACGATCAGGAAGATCGGGAGGAGGACCTTCTTCAGCGGGCGCTTCTCGCGGGTCATCGCGGGCATTCTATCAAATGCCCTTCCCGGCGGTCAGAAGTCGGTCAGGTCCTTGGGCGGGAGCGCCACGCGCACGGCGTTGAGCACGGCGGCCAGGTCGATGAGCTCCTGGAGCACGGCGCCCTCCAGGGGCGTGAGGCGGCCCGACGCCGCCAGCAGCATGCCGACGGCGCTCAGCAGCATGCCGCCGACCGCGCTCTGCAGGGCGATCGAGCGCATGCGCTCGCCGATGTGGAGCAGCTCGTCGAGCTTGGCGATCGACGCGGTCATGATGACGGCGCCGGCCGCCTCCGAGGTCACGTCCGAGTTCTGGCCGATCGCGATGCCCACGGTGGCGGCGGCCAGCGCCGGGGCGTCGTTGATCCCGTCGCCGACGAACAGCGTCTGCGCCTTCGCGGTCTCCGCGCGCACGAGCGCGAGCTTCTGCTCGGGCGTCTGGCCCGCGTGGACCTCCTTGATGCCGACCTTCTCGGCCAGCTCGCGCACCTCGGCCTCGCGGTCGCCGGAGACGACCAGCACGCGCTCGACGCCGTGGCTGGGCGACAGGTGCGCCAGGAACGGGCGGCTCTCGGGCCGCGCGGCGTCCCGGAAGCGCAGGAGCCCGCCGTAGGCGCCGTCGACGAGCACGACGCACTCGAGCCCGGGCGCGTGCGGCGGAACGGCCGCGGCCAGAGCGCCCTCCAGGCGCTTGCGGCCGGTGACGGCCACGCGGCGGCCGTCCACCACGCCGGTCAGGCCCGCGCCCGGCGTCTCGGACAGCTCGGAGACCTCGGCGGCCTTCAGGCCGCGCTCCGCGGCGGCGGCGGCGACCGGGCCGGCCAGCGGATGGCGCGAGTAATGCTCGAGTCCCGCGGCCAGGCGCAGGAGCCCGTCGGCGTCGAAGCCCGGGCCGGGGAGCACCTCGGTCAGCGACGGCTTGCCGAAGGTGAGCGTGCCGGTCTTGTCCAGGATGACGACGCGGCACCGGCCGATCCGCTCCAAGATGGCCGGGTTCTTGACGATGACGCCGCGCGCCGCGGCCAGCGAGATCGCGCCGATCACCGCGACCGGGATGGCGATCAGCAGGGGACAGGGCGTGGCGACGACGATGACCGCGAGGAAGCGGTGCGCGTCGCCGGACGCGGCCCACGCGGCGCCGGCGATGACCAGCGCGACGGGGGAATACACCGCGGCGAGCTGGTCGCCCAGGCGCCGCAGCTCCGGGCGGTCCTTCTCGGCGTCCTCCATCACGCGCATGATGCTGGCGTAGCGGGAGTCGCGCGCGAGCTTGGCCGCGCGTATGGTCAGCGCGCTCTCGCCGTTGACCGCGCCCGACAGGACGGTCGAGCCGCGCGTCTTCTCGATCTGGTACGGCTCGCCGGTCAGGTAGGACTCGTCCATGCTCCCGCGCCCCTCGACGAGGACGCCGTCCACCGGACACAGCTCGTGGGGGAGGACGACCAGCTCGTCGCCGACGGCGATGTCCGCGATGGCGACCTCGGTCAGCCCCGCGGCGGTCTTGCGGTGCGCGACCTGCGGCATGCGCCGCGCCAGCGCGTCCAGCACCCGCGAGGCGCGGCGCGACGCGAGGCGCTCGAGCGTCTCGCCTCCGGACAGCATCAGGACGATGATGGCCGCGACGAGGGTCTGGTGCATCAGCGCCGCGGCGACGATCGACACTCCGGCGAGCAGGTCCGCGCCCATGTCCCGGGCGAGCAGGCCGCGGACGATGCGCCAGACGAGGGGGATCCCGCCGAGGACGACCACGAGGTCGAGCGGCAGGTCCCGCCAGAGATGGGAATCGGTCCACGGGCGGAGCAGGAAGTGAGCGGCGATCCCGGCGGCGGAGAAGACCGCCAGGGCGGCCTCGGCGTTGGACTCGACGGCGCCGGCTTTCGCGTCGCTCATCGCGGGATCCGCGCGGCGCCGGGGCTCGTCAGCGGCCCGGGCCCGGCTGGAGGCGCTGCGACTGGCCCTTCTGCAGGGCCTTCATGCGCCGGGACACCGACGCGTCGAAGCGGCTCTTGAGCTCCTCGGTCAGCGCGTCGAAGTCGCGGGCGCGGTCCACCTTGCGGACCTTCGCGTCGTGCTCGAGGAAGTCCAGGATCTGCGTCGTCTCGTCCTTGCCCAGCGGCTGGCCGGTCCGGCGCGAGCGCATGCGCATGCCCAGGATGTAGAACTCCCACCAGCCGCGGCCGACGAGCGGAGCGTTGATGGCGCGCGCGAGCGTGTGGCAGCGCGCGCAGGTCCGCGCGAAGGTCTGGTAGTCGCGCTGGATCTGCGTGGGATAGGCCGAGACGTCCACGGTGTCGGGCCCCATGTCGCTGTAGTACAGCGCGTCCTTGGCCCGGTCCGCCGGGGTCGGCGGGACCTCGGCGCGGGGGGCGCGGACGGCGTAGGTGGACACCGCGAGCGCCGCGGCGTCCTCCCGGGCGGCGTCCACGGGGGGCGCGGGGTGCCGGCTCTCCTCGGCGGCGACGCCGTGCAGGGAGGCGTCGGCCGGGCGGCCGTCGCGCGCGCGCGACGCCCCCAGGCGCCAGGACGCGCAGGAGCTCGCGATGACGATGATGGCGACGACGGCGAATTCCCGGGCTTTCATGTTGCGTGAGCTTGCAACGGAAGTGCCCAGGCCGTCAGCCGCGCTGGGTGACCTGGAGCAGGTGGTAGCCGAACTGCGTCTTCACCGGACCCTGGACCTTGCCGACCTCGCCGTTGAACACGGCCTTGTCGAACTCGGGGACCATCTGGCCGGGGCCGAACTCGCCCAGGTCGCCGCCGCGCTTGCCGGACGGGCACAGCGAGTGAGCCTTGGCGACCGACGCGAAGTCCGCTCCGCCTTCGATCTGCTTCTTCAGCGTGTCGCACTCGGCTTCCGTCTTCACGAGGATGTGGCGCGCTCGGGCTCTCATGGTGTGCCTCCGGTGATGCGGCGTGCTCGGATTGTAGCCCACCCGGCGTCCCGAGTCAACGCGGAGTGGGCCGAAAGTCCCTTGCGGCGGGGAGGCTCGCGCGATAACATGGGAGGATGCTCGCCTGGCTCCTCGCCGCCTCCTGGGCCGCGGCCGCCGCCCCGCCCGCCGACGACGCCCGCCGGGCGGCGGAGCTGGAGCGGCGCCTGGCCGCGCTGACCGCGCGGCTGGACGAGCGGCGCGAGGACTTCGCGGTCCGCGTCGTCGGCCAGGCCGCGCTCGTCGCGCAGCTCGAGCGCTTCGGCGCGAGCGGCCCGGAGGAGGCCGCGCTCAAGGACGAGCTGCTGCGCGCCGTCCGGGCCCGGCGCGACGCGTCCGTCGCCTCGGCGGTCGAGGCGACGCTGGCCGCGCGGCGCCTGGCCGCCTACAAGGAGAACGGCGTCCTGCCTCCGGAGGCTCCCGACGACGGCTCGATCGCGCGCGCCCTCGTCCAGGACGCCCCGTCCGCGCCCGCGGCGCGCACCCTGCCGTCGGACCTGGCCGCCCTGGCGCGCGAGCTGGGCGTGCGGCTCCCCTCGGCGCGCTCGGGCGGGAGCCTGCCGTCCGCCCCGCCGGCCGTGGCCCGTCGGGCCCCGCGCGCGCCCTCCACGGCGGCGTTCGTCCCCGACCGCGGGACGGGACGCGCGGCCGTCGACCCCGTCCCCGGTCTGATCGCAGAGCTCGCGGCGTCCGAGGCGCCTCGCCGCGCGCTCGCCGCCGACCAGCTGGCGGGCCGCGGGCGCGCGGCTTCCGCCGCCGTGCCCGCTCTGCGCGCCGCGTTGTCGGACGCGGACGCCCGGGTGCGCTCGAGCTCGGTGACGGCGCTCGGCGCGATCGTCCCGCCGGACTCGGCGGCGGTGCAGGACATCCGCCGCCTGCTGAGCGACCGCGACGAGGACGTCCGGTTCAGCGCGCGGACCGCGCTGAGCCGTCTCGGCCGGCCTTAGCGCCGGGCTTCCAGCTCGGACCAGCGGGCGTACAGCTCGTCCACGCGGCGCCGGGCGGCGTCGTGCTTCTCGTGGCGTTCGGCCAGCGCCGCGGCGTCGGTGGCGATGGCGGGGTCCTCCATCTCGGCGCGCGCCGCCTCCGCCTTCTCCTCGGCCGTCTTGATCGCCGACTCCATGCCGCGCAGCTCCTTGGCCTCCTTCGGCGTGAGCGCGGGGGCGGGCGCGGCGGGAGCGGGCCGCGCGGACGGCGCGGGGCCGGCGGCCTGCGCGGCGTCGGCCATGCGGTCCTCCCACTGGCCCAGGTCGGCGTAGTAGTTCGCGCCGCCCCGGCCGTCCAGCGCCAGGATCTCGGAGCTGACGCGGTCGAGCAGGTAGCGGTCGTGGGTCACCAGCACGACGGCGCCGGGGAACTCGGCGAGGCTCGCCTCCAGCACCTCGAGCGACGGGAGGTCCAGGTCGTTGGTCGGCTCGTCGAGCAGGAGCAGGTCGGCGGGCTCGCGCATCAGGTTGGCGATCAGCACGCGCGCCTGCTCGCCGCCGGAGAGCACGCGCAGGGGCTTCTCCATCTGGTCCTGGCGGAACAGGAAGCGCGCGGCCCAGCCGTACACGTGGATGCGCGCGCCCTTGAACTCGACGTGCTCGCCGGCGGGGCACAGCGCGCGCTTGAGCGAGGTCTCGGGGTCCAGGCGCGCGCGGTGCTGGTCGAACACGACCACGCGCAGGCCGGCCACGCGCTTGACCTCGCCCGCGTCGGGCTCCAGCGTCCCGGCCAGCAGGCGCAGCAAGGTCGTCTTGCCGGAGCCGTTGCCGCCGAGCAGTCCCAGGCGGTCGCCCGGCCCCAGCGTCAGGTCGAGCGGCCCGAACAGCTTCCGCCCGCCGAGCGACTTCTCGACGCGGACGAAGCGCGCCAGCGCCGTCGTGCGCCGCTCGGTCCCGGTGAAGTCGATGTCGGTGGCGCGGCCCTGCAGGTTCCGGCTTTTGAGCTCGGCCAGGTCCTCGATCATCGCGCCGGCGCGGTCGATGCGCGCCTGCTGCTTGGTCGTGCGCGCCTTCGGTCCCTTGCGCAGCCACTCGATCTCGCCGCGCACGGCGTTCTTGAGCTTGGCCTCGTTGGTCTCGTACTCGGCGAACAGCGCCTCGCGCTTTTCCAGAAAGGCGCTGTACGGCCCCGCGGAGCTGAAGTGGCCGTCGGCGTAGCGCTTGTTCAGCTCGATGACGCGGTTGCACACGCGCTCGAGGAAGCGGCGGTCGTGCGTGACGACCAGGAACGGGAAGCCGACCTTGCCCAGGAACCCTTCCAGCCAGCGCACGCCGTCCAGGTCGAGGTGGTTGGTCGGCTCGTCGAGCAGGAGCAGGTCGGGCTCGCGCAGGACCTCGCGCAGGATGGCCAGGCGCTTACGCCAGCCGCCCGACAGCGCGTCCACTCGCGTCTCGGGCGGGGGGAAGCCCGCGCGTTCGAGCCAGTGCTCGACGCGCATGTCCACCTCGTAGTCCTGCAAGTCCAGGCCGTCCAGCGCCTTGCGCGCGGCCTCGCCGACCGTCAGCCCCTCGCCGGGCTCCTCCACACGATCCTGCTGGGGGAGATAGCCGACGCGCAGGCCGCGCCGCATGGACACCTCGCCTTCGTCGGCGGTCTCCTGGCCCGCCAGGATGCGCAGGAGGGTGGACTTGCCCGCGCCGTTGGGGCCGATCAGGCCGGTGCGCTCTCCTTCATAGAGGCCGAACGACAGTCCGCTGAACAGAGGGCGGACGCCGTGGCTCTTGGAAAGACCGCGACAGCTCAGGAGGATGGCCATAAACACAAAACCCCTGGGCTTTATCTCGCCCAAGGGCCGGTCCCGACATTTCTCGTTACGGGTTCGAAAGCGACATCTATATCATAGCACGGATCGGGGCCGCGCGGGGGGATGTTCTCCCGCGCGCGGCCCCGGCCGTTCCGCTCAGAAGGGGACTTCCTCGATCTCGTCGCCGCCGGACTTCGCCGCGGCCGCGGGCCGGCCCATGCCGCCGCCCATGCCGCCCTCGCGCTTCTCGAGGAACTGGAAGTCGTCCACGTACACGACCATCTTGGACATCTTCTTGCCGTCTTCCTTGCCGGCCCACTCCTCGAGGACGAGGTGGCCTTCCACGTAGATCTGCTGTCCCTTCTTCAGCGACGACTCGACCAGGTCGGCCATCTTGCGGCCCGTGTCGCGGTTGAAGACCTTGAGGTCCACCCAGACCGGCACGTCCTCCCACTGGCCCGAGTCCTTGTTCTTCTTGCGGTTGTTCACCGCGAACCCGATGTTGGCCATCTTGCCGCCGTTGCTGAAGGTCTTGATCTCCGGGTCGCGCGTCAGCCGGCCGATCAGCATCACTTTGTTCAGGTTCGCCATGGGAGGGGCTCCGTTGCGTCGAGAATTGTCCGTCAGGGATAGAGTAGCACGACGGCACGCCGCCTAGAAACACAAAACCCACCTTTCGGTGGGCCGGTCCTGCCATTTCTGATCGCAGGTTCGAGAACGTCCAGATCGGTTGCGGGGGCTGGATTTGAACCAGCGACCTCAAGGTTA
>JACQBB010000298.1 GCA_016194625.1 Elusimicrobiota bacterium
GGGTTGACCAGGCCGCCGTCGACGAGGTAGCGGCCGTTGATCTGCGTGGGCACGAAGATGATGGGCAGGCCGCAGGAGGCGCGGATGGCCTCGGCCACGCGTCCGGACTTCAGGACGACCTCCTCGCCGGTCTCGATGTCGGCGGCGACGCAGGCGAACGGGATGTCCATGTCCGCGAACTCGCGCGAGCCGAGATAAGTGCGGATGAAGCGCAGGAGGGTCTCGCCCTGGAAGATGCCCGAGCGCATCACGGTCAGGTCCCAGAACAGGTTCTCGTACACCCAGCCCTTGTCGATGCGCACGGCCATCGCCTCGATCTCCTCGGGCTCGTAGCCGGCGGCGTAGCAGCCCGCGATCAGCGAGCCCATCGAGGTGCCCGCGATCACGTCGACGGGGATCCCCTCGCGCTTGAGGACCTTCAGCACGCCGATCGTCGCGTGGCCGAGCGCCGCCCCGGTGCCCAGCGCCAGGCCGACGCGCACGCCGCCCAGGCGGCGCGCCAGGCGCGCGACGGCGGCGGCCGTCTTCTTCTCCGGCGCGCCCTCGCCCCACGGGATCATCACGCGCTCGGCGCCGATCAGCAGGGGCGCGTCCTCCGGCTCCAGCTCGCCGACCCACAGGCGCAGGACGCGCGCGGGCTCGGGAACCAGCGCGGGGACCTCGGCCTCCATGTGGCGGAACTGCGGACGCATCTGGTCGCAGCCGGCCATCAGCACGCGGTCGGCCTCGGACAGCGCGGCGCGCTCCACGTCGCCGCGCTCGCCGCCGGCCAGCACGACGAGGGCGAAGTCGTAGCCTGCGCGCAGGGAGTTCAGGAACAGGTACAGAGAGCCGAACAGGCGCCCGCCCAGCGCCGCGGGCGACACCGACAGGACCCGCAGGCCGCCGGGGTGCTCCTGCGACAGCTCGGCGATCGCGCCGGGGTCGCGCAGGTTCGCCGCGCGCAGCTCCTCCTCGCCGATCACCTTCGGCGCCAGGCCGCCGGCCAGCGCGATGCCGCCCGGCTCGCCCGACAGGTCGACGAGCAGGACCTTCTTGCGCGTCTGGGCCGACAGCTCGAAGCCGAGCGTCCAGCCCAGCACCGCGCGCGCCGAGCGCGGCAGGGCCGGGTCGAGCACGAGCAGGTGCGCGTCGCTGCCCGGGCGCGCGGGGCCCGAGGTCTGCGCGATCAGGCGGGTGGCCAGCGTGCGCGACAGGTGCAGCAGGATGGTCGGGTGCTCGCGCAGGATCTCCTCGAACTCCTTGCGCGGCAGCTTGAGCAGCTCGCTGGTCGAGTCCAGGCGCACCGTCGAGGTGCGCGGGATGCCGGTGAGCAGGCCGGTCTCGCCGGCCACGTCGCCGCGGCCGAGGAACGCGACCACCGCCTCCACGCCGCCCGCGGTGCGCAGGCGCCGCGCCTGGCCGGAGACGATCATGTACAGCGCGTCGGGGTCGTCGCCCTCGCGGAACAGCGTCGCGCCCTTGGGCAGGGACAGCGGGGCCAGGCGCGCGGCGATCTTGCCCAGGTCCTCGGGGGAAAGGCCGGCGAAGAGCGGGATGCGCTTGAGGAACGGCTCCCAGGACGGGATCTCTTCGGGTTTCAGCGTCCCCTCTTAGCGACCGCGCAGGCCAGGAGACCGATGATGGTCTTCGAATCCTTGATGCGTCCGTCGAGCGCCATCGCGAGCGCCTTCTTGAAAGGCACGCGGACGCACTGCAGGAACTCGTCGTCGTCGGTGTCCATCCGGCCGGCCGTCAGGCCTTCCGCGACGTAGAGGTGGAGGACCTCGTTGGCGAACGCGGGCGTCGGCCAGTATTGGACGAGGCGCGTGATCTTCCTCGCCGTGTAGCCGGTCTCCTCGGCCAGCTCGCGCTTCACGCAGGTCAGCTCCGACTCGCCCTTATCGAGCTTCCCGGCCGGCAGCTCCAAGGTCACCTCGCCGACGGGATGGCGGTACTGCCGCACCATGACGACGGTGTCCCCGTCGAGGAAGGGCACCACGCCCACCGCGCCGGGATGGTCCAGGTACTCGCGAGTGGCCTTTTTCCCGTTGGGCAGGCGCACCGTGTCGACGCGGAAGTCCACCGCGCGGCCGCGCCAGACCGTCTTCTTGCTCACGAAGGTCTCGATCAGGCCTTCATCGACGGGAGTCATCGGTCCGGATTATAACAAACGCCGGATGGGCCCACCGTCCGGACGGCGACTTACTTCGTATAATAACCGTCTCGCCTCCCGCCGCCGACCATGTCCAAACCCGAATTCGTCCACCTGCACAACCACAGCGAGTACTCGCTGATGGACGGCGTCATCCGCCTGACCGACGCGAAGGGCAACGCCTCGCAGGCGCTCAAGGACCTGGCGGCGTCCGGCGCGAAGGGCTTCGCTGTCACCGACCACGGCAACATGTACGGCGCCATCGAGTTCTACTCGGCGGCCAAGTCCGTGGGTCTCAAAGCCATCATCGGCTGCGAGATGTACATCTCGAAAGGGACCCGGTTCGATCGCGGGCATTCTCAAAAAGAGAACTGCCACCTCACCGTCCTCGCCAAGAACTACGAGGGCTACCAGAACCTGATGGAGCTGTGCTCGATCGCGTTCAAAGAGGGGTATTACTACGACCCCCGGATCGACAAAGAACTCTTGGCGAAGCACTCCAAGGGCCTCGTCGTCCTGTCCGGCTGTCTCAAGTCCGAGCTGAACCAGTCCATCCTGTCCGGCGACCTGGCGAAGTCCGAGCAGCTCGTCACCTGGTTCCGCGACAATCTGGAAGCCGACAGCTACTACCTGGAGATCATGGACCACGGCCTGGAGAAGCAGCGCCAGGTCACCTCCGCGCTCCTGGAGCTCAACCGCCGCACCGGCATCCCCCTCGTCGCGACCAACGACTGCCACTACTCGAAGTCCGACGAGTTCGAGGCCCACGACGCGCGCGTGTGCATCGCGACCGGCCGCAAGCTGGCCGACACCGAGCGCCTGAAGTTCGAGACGCACGAGTTCTACATCAAGTCGCCCGAGGAGATGCACAAGCTGTTCGGCGGCTTCGCCCCGCAGGCGCTCGAGAGCACGCTCAAGATCGCCGAGATGTGCAACCTGAAGATCCCGATGGACCAGATGCTCCTGCCGGAGTTCAAGGTCCCCGAGGGCTTCACCCAGGACACCTACCTGGAGCACCTGTGCCTGGAGGGCCTCAAAGAGCGCCTGCACGGGACCATCCGCCCCGAGTACAAGGAGCGCCTCGACTTCGAGCTTGGCGTCATCCGGCGCATGGGCTTCTCCGGCTACTTCCTGATCGTCTGGGACTTCATCAACTTCGCGCGCAAGGCCGGCATCCCCGTCGGCCCGGGCCGCGGCTCGGGCGCCGGCGCGCTGGTCGCCTACACGCTGCGGATCACCAACGCCGACCCGCTCGAGCACAAGCTGCTGTTCGAGCGCTTCCTGAACCCGGACCGCAAGTCGATGCCCGACCTCGACATCGACTTCGCCGACACCGGGCGCGACCGCGTCATCCAGTACGTGCGCCAGAAGTACGGCGAGGACTGCGTCGCGCAGATCATCACCTTCGGCTCGCTCGGCGCCAAGCTCGTCGTGCGCGACGTGGGCCGCGTGCTCGACATGCCGCTGCCGCAGATCGACGAGATCGCCAAGAAGATCCCGACCGGCCCCAACGTGCATCTCCACGAGGCGATGCAGGCCCCGGAGCTCGCCGAACTCGCCAAGGACCCGCAGGTCAAGCGCCTGCTGGACCTGTCGCTGAAGCTCGAGGGCCTGAAGCGCCACACCGGCGTGCACGCGGCCGGCACGCTGATCACCAAGGAGCCGGTGGTGCGCTACACGCCGCTGGCCAAGGGCGCCAAGTCCGACGTGGTCACGACCCAGTACGACGGCGACTGGTGCCCGAAGCTCGGCCTGCTGAAGGTGGACTTCCTCGGCCTGCGCACGCTGTCGATCATCGACGACGCGGTCAAGTTCGTGAAGGCGCGCCACGACCCGAAGTTCGACATCGACAAGATCCCGATGGACGACGCGAAGACCTACGAGCTGCTGCGCACGGCCAAGGCGCTCGCGGTGTTCCAGCTCGACAGCCAGGGCATGCGCGACCTGATCTACCGCATCCGCCCGACGACCTTCGAGGACATCGCGTCGGCGATCGCGCTGTTCCGTCCCGGCCCGATGCAGTCGGGCATGCTCGACATGTTCGTGGACTGCAAGCACGGGCGCCAGGAGGTCCACTACGACCATCCGATCCTCGAGCCGATCCTGAAGGACACCTACGGCTGCATGGTCTTCCAAGAGCAGGTCATGGAGATCTCCAAGAAGCTCGCCGGCTTCACGCCCGGCGAGGCCGACGGCCTGCGCAAGGCGATGGGCAAGAAGATCCCGGAGGAGATCGAGAAGGTCCGCGACCAGTTCGTGAAGGGCGCCGCCGCCAACAAGGTCAACCCCAAGCTCGCCAACAAGATCTACGACCAGATGGCCAAGTTCGGCGGCTACGGCTTCAACAAGTCGCACACGGTGGCCTACGGCATCGTCGCCTACCAGACCGCGTACCTGAAGGCGAACTACCCGATCGAGTTCATGACCGCGGTGGCCACCTCCGAGATCGGCCACTCCGCGATCGGCGCCGAGGACAAGGAGAACAAGCTCGTCACCTACCTCGACGAGGCCAAGCGCATGGGCCTCAAGATCATGCCGCCCGACGTGAACAAGTCCGAGGCCAAGTTCGACATCCAGGACGGGGCGATCCGCTTCGGCCTGCTCGCGATCAAGAACGTCGGCTCCGGCGCGGCCGAGTCCATCGTGAAGGCCGCGCGCGAGAAGCCGTTCGTCAGCCTGGACGACTTCGCGTCGCGCGTGGACCTGCACGCGATCAACAAGAAGACCATCGAGTCGCTGATCAAGGCCGGCGCGCTGGACGGCCTGCGCCCCGGCGAGCCGCCGCACGCCGCGCGCGCGCGCCTGCTGCCCGCCGTCGACGAGGTCGTCGGCCGCCAGCAGCGCGTGAAGGCCGACCTGGACAAGGGCCAGGGCCTGCTGTTCATGGGCGGCGCGCCGGAACCCGCCCCCGGCGGCGGCACCGCCGACCCGTACGCGCAGATCAAGCCGCTGTCCGAGCACGACACGCTGACCTTCGAGCGCGAGGTGCTGGGCTTCTATTTCTCCGGCCACCCGCTGCTCGGCGTGAAGGCCCAGCTGAAGGCGTCGGCGACGCACGAGGTCTCGCAGCTGAACCCGTCGGTGACCGTGCCGGTGCGCGTGTCCGGCATGATCAGCAAGATCCGAAAGATGGTGTCGAAGAAGACCGGCGAGCCGTGGGTGATCGTCACGCTCGAGGACCTGACCGGCGAGGTCACCTTGCTGTGCTTCCCGAAGATCTACGCGACCGGCCTGGCGCACCTGGCCAAGGTCGGCGCCTTCGTCGCCGCGACCGGCCGCCTGTCCTTCCGCGACGCCGAGGGCGAGGGCGCGACCGGCGAGATCATCGTCGACGAGATGATCCCCCTCGACATGGCCGTCTCGCGCTTCGCCAAGCGCCTGCGGCTGAAGTGCGACAGCACCGTCGGCACCGAGAAGCTGGAGTCCCTGCGCGACGCGCTGGAGGCCCACCGCGGCCCCTGCGCCGTCGTGCTGGAGCAGGAGACGCCCGAAGGCCTCGCCATCCTGGAAGTCGACCAGCGCGTCGTCCTCAGCCTGCCGCTGTTCGAGGCCGTCGAGGGCATCCTCGGCCCGAACTGCTGGCGCATCGACGCGGGCAACGCCCCCGCCGTCATCCAGCAGCGCCGCTTCGAGCGCCGCGCCCCCGCCGCCGAATAGCCGGCCCGCCGTCGACTATCACCGGCGATATGGATTATCATGAGTCCATGGTGAGACCCCTCCTTGCCGCGGCCCTCCTCGTCGCGACGCCGGTGTCCGCGGCGAAGTACGACCCCGACGCGGACCGCGCGGCCCTGCGCGGGGCCGCCAACGCCTGCTACGACGAGACGGTGCACGCGACGGGGCTGGCGCTGACGCCGGAGAAGGCGGCGGAGATCAAGACCGGGCTCGAAGAGGCGGTCCGCCGGTCCCGGTCCGCGTCGGACGCCGCGAAGACGCTCGAGACCGAGGGCGGGAAGCGCTCCGCCGAGATGACGGCGGTCGCGGGCGGGCGCGGCGGCCCGGCCCCCGAGGCCGAGGCCAAGGACTTCGCGGCCGCCGCGGCGGCGCAGCGCGCGCGCTGGACGAAGGCGGCCGCCGAACAGGACGGGCTGAAGAGGCGGGTGGACGCCCTTCCCGACAAGAAGGACGACGGCAAGCCGGACCTGGAGAAGCGCGAGCTCAAGGAGCGGCTCGGTTCCGCCGCCGGGGCGCTCGACGACGCCGACGCGGCGCTGAAGCGTGCCGAGGCCTCCGCGCCCGCGATGGCCGACGGAGCCGCCCGCCTGAAAACGGCGCTGAAAAGCTCGTCCGGCCCCGCGGCAGAGCGCGCGGCCTACGACGCCCAGGTCGTCTCCGGCGCCGACGCATTCCCCCCCGCCGTCGGCGAGGCCAAGACCCGCGTGGACATGCTCGGTGAGGAGCCGCGCGAGAAGAGCCGGGCGCGCGCCTGGGAGAAGCTCGATCCCCTGCGCGACCGCGCGCGCGACATCCTGGCCGCCGCCGACCGCGCCTGCAACCGCGCCGACGACTTCCACAACCGCTCCAAGGACTTCGACCGGGCCTGGTCCGACTTCGACGCCGGCCGGAAGTCCGGCGCCGGCGCGCCCGCCGCCGCGGCCGCGGCGCTCGACCGCGCCGCTCAGGCGCAGGCCGCGGTCAAAGACCGCCTCGACCGCTCCCGCCCCTAGAGGGCCCCGTGATAATCAAGGAAAGACGGGCCCCCGGCCTTGAACCGGGGGCCCGACAAATCTGCTAGAATCCGGCGATTCTCGCAATCTCGCATTCGGGGAGAAGAAATGGCCGATCGCAAGCGCATCCTCGTCGCCGACGACGACCCGGACCTTCTGGATCTGCTGAAGATGGATCTCGGCTTCCAGGGGTACGAGGTGCTGGCCGCCGCCAACGGCAAGGACGCCCTCCAGATCGCCATGACCGAGCAGTTGGACCTGGTCCTGCTCGACGTGATGATGCCCTACATCGACGGCTACCACGTCGCCTACGAGCTCACCAATAAGCTCGGCGCCAAGGCCCCCCGCATCTTGCTCATGACCAGCCGCGACACGGTGCGCGAGAAAGGGATCGCGCTGATGAGCGGCGCGCGCGAGGTGATCCAGAAGCCGTTCGAGCTCGGCCAGTTGCACGCTCAAATCAGTGAAATCCTTGCGAAGCCATAACGGGAAAGCTAGAATCGAACGATGAAATCCTCGACGCTTGCCGCCTGTCTCTTGCTGAGCGCCGCGTGGGCCGCCTCGGCCGCTGAACCTTCCGCCGACAGCTACCAGGAACCGGAAAAACCGGCGGTCAAAATCAAGCCCAAGGGGCATTTCAGCCGTCACAGCGGCTCCGAGGGCGGCTCAGGCAGCGAGGAGGGTGGCCTGCTGCAGCCCGACGTCAGCTTGATCGACACGCCCACGACGGCCGTGCTCGACTACGGCGGCTACTCGTCCCAGACCCGCTTTTTTTCGCGCGGCGGCGTGCTCGCGTATGTCTCCTTCGGCGTGTTCCAGAGCCTGAATCTCGGCGGATCGCTGACCGTCGACGGGCTGGTCGGCGACGACCGCACGGTGCGCCTGCGCGCGCCCGACGTCCAGGTCAAATATCGCTTCTATGACGGCGACCGCGTGGTCCCCTCTTTCGCGCTCGGCTTCGATGGCCAGGGCTACGATTACAACCAGGTCGACA
>JACQBB010000299.1 GCA_016194625.1 Elusimicrobiota bacterium
ACGCCGAAGCGGGGGCGGATCTCGTCGCGGAACTTCAGGCCGAACTGGTAGAACATCGCCGGCAGCTGGCGCCAGGAGCGGACCTCGCGGCGCACGAGGTCGGTGATGACCTCCTCGGCCGTCGGCGCGAAGCAGAACTCCGCGTCCTTGCGGTCCTTGATGCGCAGCAGCTCCTTGCCGTACACGCCCCAGCGGCCCGTCTCCTCCCACAGCTGCTTGGGCTGGATCGTCGGCAGCCACACCTCCTGGCCGTCGGCGGCGTTCATCTCCTGCCGGACGACGTTCTCCACCTTCCGCAGCACCCGCAGGCCCAGCGGCAGCCACTCGTAGATGCCGGAGGCGACCTTGCGGATCATGCCCGCGCGCTGCATCAGCTGGGCCGACACGTTGTCGGCGTCGGACGGGGCCTCGCGGAGAGTGGGGATCAGGGTCTTGGAGAGTTTCATTTCGATTCCTTGGGGGCTTCCGCCGCCGGCTTCTGGTTCTTGGCGGCGCGCTCGGAGCGGATGCGCAGGACGTCGTTGTAGGTGGCGAAGGCGAGCAGGCTCATCAGGAAGGCCAGGCCGACGGTGTTGGCCTTCTCCATCGCCTCGGGCGTCAGGCGCTTGCCGCGGATGCCCTCCCAGAAGTAGAAGGCGCCGTGGCCTCCGTCCAGCAGGGGGAGCGGCAATAGATTGAAGAAGCCGATCGCCACCGAGATGAAGCCGATCAGGAAGACGAACTCCTCCCAGCCCGCGCGCGCCGCGCGCGAGACCATCTGGAAGATGCCGACGGGGCCGGCCAGGTCGGGGCGCTCGCGCTTCCAGATCTTGCCGGCGATGGTGGTGACGGTCTGCTTGCTCTGCGTCCAGCACAGGCGGCCGGCCTCGCGCATCGCGCCGAACGGGCCGATGGGCCGGTACTCGGCCTTGGGCATGATGCCGATGACGCCGCGCGTCGCGTCGGCGTCGTCCTTCTTCGGCGTCACCTTGACCTCGAGGGGCTTGCCCTCGCGCTCGACGGAGAGCGTGATCTCCTTCTCGGGCGAGCGGTGGATGGAGGACGCCAGGTCCTCCCAGCCGGTCAGCGCGCGGCCGTCGAACAGGTCCACCTTGTCGCCGATCTGCAGGCCGGCCTTGTCGGCGGGGAAGCCGACGACCATGTTGCCGATGACGGCGTCCTTCGACGGCTCGGGCACGCCCTTCGCCCAGACCAGGCCGGTGTAGAGCAGGAACGCCAGCACGTAGTTCATCGCCGGGCCCGCGTACACGATGATCAGCCGGCGGTTCCACGACTGGCCGAAGTACTCGTCGGAAGCCGGGGGCGCGTCGTCGGTCGGCTCCTCGCCGGCGGGCTTGACGAAGCCGCCGAACGGGATCGCGTTGAACGAGAAGCGCGTGCCGGTGGCGCCGGTGAAGCCGAGCAGCTCCGGTCCGAAGCCGAAGGCGAACTTATCGACGCGCACGCCCAGCCGGCGGCAGGCGAGGAAATGTCCCGATTCGTGGAGGAAGATGACCAGGCCCAGCGCCACCGCGTTGGCGAGGACGGTATAGGCGGACGATCCCAGCATGTGCAGGACGTTCATCGGGCGTGCTCCTCGGCTTTCTTGCGCGCCCAGGCGTCGATCTCGACGACCTCTTGGAAGCTGGGCAGTCCGCCGCTGACTTGGTACGCCGCCATCGTCTTCTCGACGACGCGCGGTATGTCGGTGAACTTGATCTTGTGGGCGATGAAGGCCTCGACGGCGACCTCGTCGGCGGCGGACAGGACGGCCGGCATGCCGCCGCCGGCCTTCGCGGCCTCGCGGGCCAGCGCCAGGCACGGGAAGCGGGAGAAGTCCGGCGCGCGGAACTCGAGCGGCGAGGCCTTGATGAGGTCCAGCGGCTCGACCACGCGCGTCGTGCGCGCGGGGAAGGTCATCCCGTATTGGATGGGGAGCTTCATGTCCGGCCAGCCCATCTGCGCGAGCACCGAGCCGTCGGAGAACTCCACGCCCGAGTGGAAGATGGACTGCGGGTGGATGACGATCTCGACCTGGTCGCGCTTCAGGCTGAACAGGTTCATGATCTCGATGAGCTCGAAGCCCTTGTTCATCAGCGTCGCGCAGTCGATGGTGATCTTCTTGCCCATCTTCCAGGTCGGATGCTTCAAGGCCATCTCCGGCGTCACCGTGGAGAGGTCTCCCTGGAACTTTCCGAACGCGCCGCCCGACGCCGTCAGGATCACGCGCCGGATCTTCTTGAACTCGGCGTAGTCGCCGTGGACGCCCTGGAAGATCGCCGACGGCTCGCTGTCCACGGGCACGATGCGCGCGCCCCAGCGCTCGGCCTCGCGCATGAACTGCGCTCCGGCCATCACCATCGGCTCCTTGTTGGCGAGCGCGACCGTCTTGCCCGCGCGGATCGCCGCCAGCAGGGGGGCGAAGCCCACGCCGCCCACGACGGAGGTGAGCACCACGTCCACGTCCGGACGCGCGGACAGCTCGCACAGCCCCTCGACGCCCGACGGCGCGTGCTCGGCCGCGCCGTTCAAGGTCTTCTTGAGCTCGGCGGCCGCCTTGTCGTCGAACATGGAGACGACCTTCGCGCCGAACTCCCGGGCCTGCTCGGCGACGAGCTTCGCGTTCGAGTGCGCGGCCAGGCCGACGACCTGCAGGTCGTCGGGCATCTCGCGGATGACGTTGAGGGCGTTGACGCCGATGGAGCCGGTCGAGCCCAGGATGGCGACTTTTCTCATCGGAAGCTCAGGAAGTAGTACGCCGCGGGGGCGCAGAGGATGAACGAGTCGAAGCGGTCGAACACCCCGCCGTGGCCGGGGAGCAGCGCGCCGGAGTCCTTGATGCCCGCGTCGCGCTTGACCATGGACTCGGCCAGGTCGGAGAGCTGGCCCGTCGCGCCGATCAGCGCGCCCGCGCCCAGCGCCCACGGCAGCGGCGAAGAATCCCGCGATCGCGCCCTCCCAGGTCTTCTTCGGGGAGAGCACCGGCGCCAGCGCGTGGCGGCCGAACGCGTGCCCCGCGAAGTAGGCGGCGGTGTCCATGCACCACACCGTCACGAAGGTCATGAAGAGGAGCGCCTCGCCGTGCGGGCGCAGGTCGCGGATGAGGGCCAGGTGCGCCGGCATCCAGCCCGCGAACGCCGCGCCGAACACCGTCAGCGCCGCGCGGTCGAGCGAGTGCGTCGGCATCGCCATCTCGACGAGCGCCACGAGCGCCGTGCCGACGGTCAGCGTCAGCCCCAGCGGCCCGCCGAACGCCGCGCACGCCGCCAGCGCCGCCCCGAACAGCACCGTCGGGACCCACTGCACCGGCCGCCCGCCCAGGCGCAGGACCATCGCGTACTCGTAGCAGCACAGCGCCGAGACCCCGACCATGAACGCCCCGAACGCGACGCCGCCGGCGTGCGCGAGGTACAGGAGCAGCGGGATCCCGACGAGCGCCGTCAGGACGCGAGGGAGAAGCATCCCGTCATTCTACAAAATGCGCTTCAGTCGTCCCATATCCTGTACCGGTAGCGCCACGGGACCGGGCGCTCGGCGCGCTTGCGGGCGATCGCCTCGCGCGGGCGCACCCGCGCGCGCGGGAGGACGAGCAGGTCGCAGAACATCGCGTCGAGGAGCCGCTCCACCGTCTCGAGGCGCGGCGACAGCCGCCCGGCTTCGATGCGGCAGATGTGGGCCTTCGGCACGCCGGACCTCCGGCCGAGCTGCGATTGGCTCATGCGGAGCGTGGACCGCAGGGCTCGGATCAGCGCCGCGGGACGCAGCCGCGCCCGCGCCGTCACCGTTTCGCCGGCAAGGATGGCTTGGTTCAGGGCGCGAAAGTCTTCGATCGGGACTTCGGTGACGGTGCGCACACCTCCATACGACGATCCCGTCCGGAAAGTTCCGTCCGGAATCCCGACACGGGGGGAAGGCGTCATACTTTTCCATCTCTCGGCCATTGGTGCGGGAAAACGCACCAATGGCGCAGGCGCGTCGGAGGGAGGACAAAACGTGCCGGCCGCTCGCGACGGCTCGGCCCGAGAAAGCGGCTAGGCCTTCGTGGAGAGGCCGCCGTAGCGGCGGTCGCGCTGGGCGTAGTCGGCCAGCGCGGCTTCCAGGTGCTCCTTGCGGAAGTCCGGCCAGAGCACGGGGGTGACGAACAGCTCGGCGTAGGCGGCCTGCCAGAGCAGGAAGTTGGAGAGGCGCATCTCGCCGGAGGTGCGGATGACCAGGTCGAGCTCCGGGAGGTCCGCGGTGTACAGGTTCTTCTCGATGGCCGCCTCGTCGATGGGGCCGGGGAGCGCCCGGTTGACGGCGTCGACGATCTCCTGGCGGCCGCCGTAGTTCAGGGCGAGCGTCAGGCGCAGGCCCGTGTTGTCCTTGAGGCGGTCGATCGCCGTCGCCAGCTCCTCGCGGACCGCGGGGGGGAGGGCGTCCAGGCGGCCGATGGCGCCCAGGCGGACCTTGTTCTTGTCGAGCTCGAGGGTCTCGAGCTTGAGCGCCCAGGACAGGAGCTTCATCAGCTCCCCGACCTCTTCGGCGGGGCGCAGCCAGTTCTCCGTCGAGAACGAGTAGAGGGTCAGCGCCTCGATGCCCAGCTCGCCGGCGGCGCGGACGATCGCGCGGACCGAGTCGACGCCCGCCTTGTGGCCGGCGATGCGGGGCAGGCCGCGCGCCGCGGCCCAGCGGCCGTTGCCGTCCATGATGACGGCGACGTGGCGCGGGACCACGCTAGACCGTCAGGATCTCTTTTTCCTTCACGACGAGCTGGTCGTCGATCTGCTTCGTGAAGGCGTCGGTGATCTTCTGGATGCGAGCCTCCAGACCGCGGAGGTCGTCCTCGGTGATCTCCTTGGCCTGGAAGGACTTCTTGACCTTGTTGAGGGCGTCCTGGCGCTCGGTGCGCACGCCGACGCGGAACTCCTCGCCCATCTTCTTGAGGACCTTCACCAGGTCCTTGCGGCGGTCCTCGGTCATCATCGGCAGGGAGATGCGGATGAGCTTGCCGTCGTTCTGGGGCATCGCGCCGACGTCGGCCTTCTGCAGGGCTTTTTCGATGTCCTGGAGGGTGGACGGGTCCCAAGGGCGGACTTCCAGAGTGCGGGCCTCGGGGACCGAGACCGCGGCGACCTGCTTGAGGGGGACGACGGAGCCGTAGGCCTCGACCTTGACGCTCTCGAGCATCAGCGGGTTGGCGCGGCCGGTGCGCATCACCGACATCTCCTTGGCCATGCGCTGGAGGCGCTCCTTCATCTGCTCCTCCATCTTGGCGACGACGCTCCCGACGGCTTCGTTGACGGTCATGGTCTCACTCCGTGGTGATCAAAGTGCCGACCTTCTGGCCGGCCACGGCGCGGGCGATGTTGCCCTTCACCGCGAGGTCGAAGACGACGACGGGCATGCGGTTCTCCATGCACAGCGTCAGCGCCGTCGCGTCCATCACCTTCAGGCGCTGCTTGATGCTGTCCATGAAGGTGAGCTTGTCGAACTTCTTGGCGTTCTTGTCCTTCTTGGGGTCGGCGGTGTAGACGCCGTCCACCTTCGTGGCCTTGAGCACGACCTCGGCCTCGATCTCGACGGCGCGCAGGGCGGCCGCG
>JACQBB010000300.1 GCA_016194625.1 Elusimicrobiota bacterium
CCTCGCCGCCGGCGAGCGCGCCGAGCAGGCCCGCGCGCAGGCCCTGCAGGCCGCGGCGGGCGTGCTGCCCTCCGTGACCGCGACGATCTCGCAGTCCCGCACCTTCAAGGAGAACCTGGCCGCGCAGGGCCTGTCGTTCCCCGGCTTCCCCAGCGACCTGGGGCCGTTCAACACCTTCGACGCGCGCGCCCGCCTGACGCAGAAGGTGTTCGACTGGGGCCGCTGGCGCCGCGCGCAGTCCGGAGCCGCCTCCGCCCGCGCCGCCGCGGCCGAGGAGACCGCCGCGCGCGAGTCGGTCGCCGCCGCCGCCGCGCTGTCCTATCTGGAGTCCCTGCGCGCCCAGCGCGCCGTCGCCGCCGCCGAGGCCGACCGCGCGCTCGCCGACGGCCTGCTCGCCCTCGCGCGGGACCGCAAGGCGCAGGGCGCCGCGACCGGCGTGGACGTGGTCCGCGCCCAGGCCCGCGCGGCCGACGCCGGCGCGGCGGTCCTGCGCGCCCAGGTCGCCGAGCGCGAGGCCGAGCTGCAGCTCAAGCGCGTCGCCGGCTGGCCCTACGAGCGCGCGCTCAAGCTGACCGACGACTTCGCCGCGGTCTCCTCGTCGGCGCCCGCGCTGGACGCCGCGCTCTCCGAGGCGCTGTCGCGCCGCGCCGAGGTGGCCGCCGCCGAGGAGCGCGCCCGCGCCGAGGAGCTCGCCGCCAAGGCGGCGTTCGGCGACCGCCTGCCGACCGTCGTCGTCGGCGGCTCGATCGCGCGCAGCGGCCCCCTGCCGAACGACGTGATCACGGTCTCCGACGTCGGCGGCGCGCTGAGCATCCCCCTCTTCGCCGGCGGCGAGCTGTCCGGACGCCAGAAGGAGGCCGAGTCGCGCGGCCGCCAGGCGCTCGCCGCGCTGGCCGACGTGCGCCGGCAGGTGGAGCTGGACGTGCGCGTGGCGCTGGAGCGCCTGACGGAGTCGGCGGAGGAGGAGCGCGCCGCCGAGACCTCCTTGGAACTCGCCCAGCGCGAGCTGGCGATGGTCCAGGACCGCTACGCGGCCGGCGTCGGCTCGTCGATCGACGTCGTCGAGGCGCAGGCCGAGCTGGCCCGCGCGCGCGGCGCGCAGGTCTCGGCGCTGGCCCGCTACCACTCCTCGCGCGTCAACCTCGCGGCCGCCGTCGGCCGCGCGTCGGATTTCTCGTTGTGAGCCGCATCACGGAAGGAACGAACATGGAACCCTCGGACAAGACCGTCGCTGAAGCGCCCATCCCGATGCACCGCCTGCACCCCCGGCACGTCGCCGCCTCGCCCTGGAAGTGGGCGGTCGTCGCCGCCGTCCTGACCGCCGCCGGCGTCGGCGGCTGGCTGGCGCTGCGCGCCCCGTCGGTCTCCACCGACGACGCGTTCATCGAGGCGCACGTGATCCCCGTCAGCTCCAAGGTCGCGGGACACGTGGCCCGCGTCCTGGTCGACGACAACCAGGCGGTGAAGGCCGGCGACGCGCTGGCCGAGCTGGACCCGCGCGACTTCCAGACGCGCCTGGACGCCGCGCGCGGCAAGGTCGCCGCCGACCGCGCGCAGGCCGCGAAGACCGCGGCCGACCTGGCGCGCGCGCAGGCGCTGCTCGCCAAGGACGAGGCGTCCAAGCAGGACGTGGAGCACGCTCAGGCCGCCGCCGACGAGGCGCGCGCCGAGGTCGCCCAGTCCGAGGCGGCCCTGCGCCAGGCCGAGCTGGACCTGTCCTACACGCGCCTGCTCGCCCCCGAGTCCGGCCGCGTCACCCGCAAGGCCGTGGAGCCGGGCGCGTACGTCGCCGTCGGTCAGGCGATGCTCGCGCTGGTGCCCGAGCAGGTCTGGGTCGTCGCGAACTTCAAGGAGACCCAGCTGACGCGCATGCGCCCCGGCCAGCGCGCCGAGGTCCGCGTGGACGCCTATCCGGACAAGCTCCTGCGCGGCCACGTGGACAGCATCCAGACCGGGACCGGGGCGCGCTTCAGCCTGCTCCCCGCCGAGAACGCGTCGGGCAACTTCGTGAAGGTCGTCCAGCGCGTGCCGGTGAAGATCGTCCTCGACGACTCGCTCGGCGAGGGGCGCCTGCTGGCGCCGGGCATGTCGGTCGAGGCGGACGTGGAGCTGAAATGAGCGCCGCGGCGGCGCCCGCGGGCGCCGCGCCCTGGAAGCCCCGCCACTCGCCGTGGCTGGTGACCATCGCGGTGATGCTGGCCACCTCGATGGAGGTGCTCGACACCTCGATCGCCAACGTGTCGCTGCCGCACATCGCGGGGAACCTCTCGGCCTCGACCGACGAGGCGACCTGGGTGCTCACCTCCTACCTCGTCTCGAACGCGATCGTGCTGTCGGCCGCCGCCTGGCTGTCGAGCTGGTTCGGCCGCAAACGCTATCTGGCCTTCTCGGTCGCGCTGTTCGTCGTCGCGTCCGCGCTGTGCGGCATGGCGCAGAGCCTGCCCCAGCTTATCGTCGCGCGCGTGCTCCAGGGCATCGGCGGCGGCGGCCTCCAGCCGCTGGCGCAGGCCATCATGCTCGAGTGCTTCCCCCCCGAGGAGCGCGGCGTCGCGATGGCCGCGTACGGCATGGGCATCGTCGTGATGCCGATCATCGGGCCCACGCTCGGCGGCTGGATCACCGACAACTACTCCTGGAGATGGATCTTCTACATCAACCTCCCGATCGGGATCGCGGGCCTGCTGATGCAGCAGGCGTTCGTCGAGGACCCGCCGTGGATCGCCAAGATGAAGGCCGGCGCGATCGACTACATCGGCTTCGGCCTGATGGCGCTCGGCATCGGCCTGTTCCAGCTCGTGCTGGACAAGGGCCAGGAGTCCGACTGGTTCGGCGCGACCTGGATCTGCTGGAGCTCGGCGGTCGCGCTGGCCGCTCTGGCGGCCTTCGTCTGGTGGGAGCTGCGTCAATTGCATCCGATCCTGAACCTGCGCCTGCTGACCGACCGCAACTTCGCGATGGCGACGGTGCTGATGACGATGCTGGGCGCCGTGCTGTACGGCTCGACGGCGATCCTGCCGATCTTCATGCAGACCCTGCTCGGCTACCCCGCCCTGCAGAGCGGCCTGGCCATGACGCCGCGCGGCATCGGCTCGTTCCTGTCCATGATGACGGTGGGGCGCGTCATCAAGCGCGTCGACCACCGCCTGCTGATGATGAGCGGCTTCCTGGGGCTCGCGGTCTCCACCTACATGCTCAGCCGGCTGAACATGAGCATCACCCCCGCGCACATCGCCTGGCCGCTGGTCGCCAGCGGCTTCTGCATGGGCTTCATCTTCGTGCCGCTGACGACGCTGTCGGTGTCCACCCTGCGCCAGGACCAGATCCAGCAGGCGACCGGCCTGTACGCGCTGCTGCGCAACCTGGGCGCGAGCGTGGGCATCTCGGTGATGATCGCCCTGCAGATCCGCTCGGCGCAGAGCCACCAGGCGCTCCTCGTCGGCCACGCGACCCCGTACGACGCCGTCTACCGCGCCGACCTGGCGCGCCTGGCGGGAGCGCTGCGCGGCTGGTCGCCGTCCGCCGCCGGCGCCGGCGTCGGGGTGCTGTACCGCGAGGTCCTGCGCCAGGCGGCCCTGCTGTCCTACCTGGACAGCTTCCGGCTGATGACGCTGGTCTGCCTGCTGTGCGTCCCGTTCGCCTGGGTGTTCCGGCTCGGCCGCAAGCCGGCCGGCGCGGTCATGCTAGAATAGGCCACCCATGCACATGCAGCGCATCCCGCCGGCCGACCCGGCGCAGACGACGGGCAAGACGAAGGAGCACCTGGACCAGATCGCCAAGCGGCTCCACCGCGTGCCGAACATGCACGCGACGATGGCCGTCGCGCCCGCCGTCCTGGACGCGTACCTGGCGATGAACGCCGCCCTCGGGCACTCGTCGCTGCCCGCCGACCTGCGCGTGCGCATCGCGCTGGCGGTCGCGTCCGCGAACTCCGCCGAGTACTGCCTGGCCGCCCACACGGCCGCCGCGAAGGCGCTGAAGCTCGACGACGCCGAGATCGCCCGCGCGCGCGACGCCGAGTCCTCGAACCCGCACTACCAGGCCGCGCTGAAGTTCGCCCGCGCCGTCGTCGAGGAGCTCGGCCAGGTCAGCGACGCCGAGGTCCACGCCGCGAAGAAGGGCGGCTGGACGGACGCCCAGGTCCTGGAGATCGTCGCCTGCGCCTGCGCGAACATCTTCACGAACTACTTCAACCACGCGGTCGCCACCCAGATTGATAGGATGTAGGCGTGACCGCCCCGCATAAGGCCGGATTCGTCGCGCTCGCGGGCCTGCCGAACGTCGGCAAGTCCACCTTGCTCAACGCGCTGCTCAAGTTCAAGCTCTCGATCGTGTCGCCGAAGCCGCAGACCACGCGGCACAAGGTGATGGGCATCTTGGAGGGCGAGGACTTCCAGGCCTGCTTCCTCGACACGCCCGGCCTGATCGCCGCGCCCGGCGACCCCCTGCAGAAGGCGCTGCGCGTGGAGTCCACGCGCGCGATCCGCGACGACGCCGACCTGGTCGTGTACATGATCGACGCCGCCGAAGCCGACCCGGCCAAGGTCGAGGGCACGCCGCTGCGCGAGGGCACCCCGGTCCTGCTGGCGCTCAACAAGGTGGACCGCGTGAAGGACGAGGCCAAGCTCGCCGCGCTGGAGGCGGCCTACTCCGCCGCGCTCAAGCCCGCGAAGGTGTTCCGCCTGTCCGCGCTGAAGGGCGACGGGGTCGAGGCGCTGAAGGCCGAGATCGTCGCGCGCCTGCCGGAGTCCCCCGCGTTCTACGACAAGGGCTCGCTGTCCGACCGCTGGGAGCGCTTCTTCGCCTCCGAGATCGTCCGCGAGGCCGTCTTCGAGCTGTACCACGACGAGATCCCGCACGCGACCGCCGTCGTCGTGGACGCGTTCCGCGAGGTACCGGGCAAGCCCGACGAGGTGTTCGCGACGCTGTTCGTCGAGCGCGAC
>JACQBB010000301.1 GCA_016194625.1 Elusimicrobiota bacterium
CCGGAGGGCTCCGGCTGGACGGCGTCCCTGTCCGCGGCGGCGGCGCGCGAGTGGCGGTCGTGGTGGTCGAGCGGCGGCGTCTGGCGCTGGGGCGGCCTGGCGGCGCTGACGGCCGCGGGCGCGGCGGTGCGGCGGATGCGGACGGTGTCCTCGGTCCCGACGGACCGCAAGTTGAACTGGAACCGCTAGGAGCGGGCCAGCAGCACGACGCCGAGCGCGATCAGCGCCAGCCCCGCGACCGCGAGAGGCAGGAGGAGGCTCCCCCCGACCGCGAGGCCGGCGATCGCGGCGGCGGCGCCGAGGCCGACCGCGCCCCAGCCGGCGGCGTTCGACGGCGCGGCGGCGCGCGGCGCGCGCTCGCGCGGCGAATGCACGACGACGCCGGGCGCCACGCGGCGGGAGTCGAAGGTCGTCGGCGCGGGGGCGGCCGGGACCGGCGCCGGCGGCAGGGGCGCGTACTCGATCGGGGCCAGCGCGCGCACGCGCTCGCCGTAGCCGTCGAACAGCTTGGCGCCGTCCTGGTCGGGCGCGCCGCGCAGCGCCTCGAGCGTCTGCGAGGTCGGCCCCACGAACGCCGCCGACGCGCTCAGCGGCGCGGCGGCGAGGAGGCTCAGGACGGCGAGGGTCCGACCCGTCATCTGACGAATCTTACCATATCGCCGCGGCGCCGTCAAAGACGGCGTCAGGGCAGCAGCGGAGCCGACGCGCGCACGCCCGCGATCAGCGGCTCGGGGAACACGCCGAACAGCAGCACGCCGACGATGGCGACCGCGATCCCGCCGTACACGTACGGGCCGATGGGCAGCGCCTGCGCGCCTTCCTTCGGCGCGCGGAAGAACATCCGGTGCGCGAGGCGGAAGTAGAAGTACGCCGAAGCCACCGAGTTCACCACGCCCGCGACGGCCAGCCACCAGCGGCCGGCCTCGACGGCGGACGAGAAGATGTACAGCTTGCCCATGAAGCCCGCCAGCGGCGGGATGCCGGCCAGCGACAGCAGGCAGAAGGTCATCGCCAGCGACAGTCCGAGCGAGCGGCGCGCCAGCCCGTCGAAGGAGTCGAGCGAGTAGCTCTCCTCCGACTGGCCGACCGCCTGGACGACGGCGAACGCGCCGATGTTCATCGCGACGTACACGAACGCGTACATCAGCACGCCCTCGGTGCCGCGCGCGGTGCCGACCGCCAGGCCGATCAGCAGGTAGCCCGCCTGCGCGACCGACGAGTACGCGAGCAGGCGCTTCGCGTCGTCCTGGAAGAACGCCGTGAAGTTGCCGACGGTCATCGTCAGCACGGCGAGCAGGCCGAGCAGGGCCTGCAGGTCGTACTGCGCGGCCGGGAACACGGTGCCGAACAGGCGCATCAGCGCCGCGAAGGTCGCCAGCTTCGGCGCGACCGACAGGAAGGTCGTCACCGGCGTCGGCGCGCCCTCGTAGGCGTCGGGCACCCAGAAGTGCATCGGCGCGATCGACGCCTTGAACGCGAAGCCGAGCAGGATCAGCACCAGCGACAGGATCAGCATCGGCGTCGGCGCGCCGGCGCCGGGGACCAGCTTGGTGCCGCCGGTCGCGCCGTAGTACAGGGCGATGCCGTAGACCAGGATGGCCGACGAGAACGCGCCGAACAGGAAGTACTTCATCGAGCCTTCGTTGGACTTGGGGTTCCCCCGCTCGAAGCCCGTGAGGATGAACGAGGAGATGGAGACGAGCTCCAGCGAGACGAACACGAGCAGGAGGTCCGTCGCCGCCACCAGGAACATCAGGCCCGCCGTGGAGAACAGCATCAGCGCGGCGAAGGTGCCGGCGTGCTTCTCCGGCAGCGCGCGGTAGTCCAGGCCCATCAGCAGGCACAGCGTCGCCGTGAGCAGGGTCGTCAGCTTGAAGAACTGGCCGAACGAGTCCGCGATCCACAGCGTCCCGGTCCCGCGCGCGGTCGGGCCGCCCAGCGACGCGACGACGAGCGCGAGCACGCCCGCCGACGACAGCCAGGCCAGGTGGTACAGCCAGCGGGACTTGGCCCGAGGCAGGACCATGTCCGCGAGCATCAGCGCGAGCGCGAGGCCCGCCAGCACGAGTTCCGGGGTCAGCAGCGCGAGGTTCTCCATCTCACTTCCCCACGAGGGCCTCGACGGTCTTGTTGATCAGGCTGAGCGGCCACGCCGGCGCCACGCCGAACCAGACCATCAGCGCGACCAGCGGCATCAGCGACGCCTTCTCGCGCAGCGTCAGGTCCTCCAGGTCCGCCCACTTCTCGTTCAGCGGGCCCAGGAACACCTTCTGCATCGCGCGCAGGTAGAACGCCGCGGTGGCGATCACGCCCAGCACGGAGATCGTCGTCGCCCAGTACCACTTCGAGAACGCGCCCAGGAAGCACATGAACTCGCCGACGAAGCCGGCCAGGCCCGGCAGGCCGAGCGACGCGAAGCAGGCCACCGACATCACGCCCGCGTACACCGGCAGCTTGACCGCCAGGCCGCCGAACGCCGACAGGTCGCGCGTGTGGGCCCGGTCGTAGATGACGCCGACCAGGAGGAACAGCGCGCCCGCGATGATGCCGTGCGTCACCATCTGGAACACCGCGCCCGAGAAGCCGGCCGCCGTCATGCCGGCGATGCCGAGCAGGCAGTAGCCCATGTGGTTGACCGACGAGTACGCGACCATCTTCTTGAGGTCCGTCTGCGCCAGCGCGCACAGCGCGCCGTACACGATGTTGATCACGGCGATCACGACCAGCGCGGGCAGGAACCACTCGAAGCCCTTCGGCGTGATCTGGTAGGAGATGCGCAGCAGGCCGTACACGCCCATCTTCAGCAGGACCGCGGCCAGGATGACCGAGATCGGCGTCGGCGCCTCGACGTGCGCCAGCGGCAGCCAGGTGTGGAACGGGAAGGCCGGGATCTTGATCGACAGGCCGAAGTACATGCCGAGGAAGACCAGGATCTGGAACCGCGGGTCCCACGACGCCTGCTGCTTCATCAGCTCCAGCATGTCGAAGGTGTGCGGCACGGACTTGAAGTACATCGCGAGGATGCCCAGCAGCATGAACACCGAGCCGGACAGCGTGTACAGGAAGAACTTGATCGCCGCGAACTCCTTCTTCGGGCCGCCCCAGACGCCGATCAGGAAGTACATCGGCACCAGCGTGAGCTCCCAGAACACGTAGAAGAGGACCAGGTCGAGCGCGCAGAACACGCCGAGCATGCCGACCTCGAGCGTCAGGAACCAGAAGAAGTACTCCTTGACGCGGTTCTCGATGCCGAGCGAGCCGATGAGCGCGATGAAGCTCATGAAGGTCGTCAGCAGGATCAGCGGGAAGGAGAGGCCGTCCACGCCGAGGAAGTAGGAGACGTTCATCGACGGGATCCACGCCCACTTCTCGACGAACTGCATCGTCGAGAGCGACCGGTCGAACTGCGGGATCAGGGCGAGCGAGGCGAGCAGGGAG
>JACQBB010000366.1 GCA_016194625.1 Elusimicrobiota bacterium
AGCTCCCGCGCGATCTCGAGCAGGCCCGGCTCGCGTTCGACGCCCCAGACCTCGGGGAAGAACTCCTGAAGGACGACGACGAGGCGGCCGAAGCCGATGCCGACCTCCATCGCGCGGCGACGGCGGTCGGGGGGGATACGGGCGACCATCCTGCGGATGTCGCGATGTTCGAGATAGGAGCGCAGGCTCAGCTCGGGGCCGTCGGCGTCGATGACGTCGGCGGGGGTCCAGACTTGGCGGCCATGGTCCGCTTCGCCGAGCAGGCGGCGCTTGACGCGGCGGCCAAGCTCGAAGACGAGGTCCTTTCCGGGCACGCGCTTATGGAGGACTTCGAGGTAGTAGGGTTTCATGGTCTCTGGGGGGCGCGTCAGAGGCCTCGCGCGCGGAGGTCGTGGATTTGGACCAGGCCGACGGCGCGGCCGCGCCGGTCGACGACCGGGAGGACGTTGAAGGGCGTCTTGCGGTCCTCCATGATGGAAACGGCCTTCGCCGCGGAGTCCTCGGGGCGCACGGTCGTCGGACGCGGGTTCATCAGCTCGCGGATCGAGAGCGCGAAAGGGTTCTTGCCTCCGCCGAGCGCGCGCCGGATGTCGAAGTCGGTGACGAGGCCGACGAAGCGCCCGCGCGCGTCCACGACGGACGCCGCGCCGGCCTGCTGGCGCGTGATCTCGACCAGCAGCGCGCGCACGCCGGCGTCCGCGCGGACGACCGGGTTGGCGTCCCCGGCGCGCATCACGTCGGACACGGTCAGCGTCAGGCGCCGGCCCAGGCGCCCGCCGGGATGGTTGCGCGCGAAGTCGCTCGGGCCGAAGCGGCGGCGCTTCATCAGCGCCACGGCCAGCGCGTCGCCCACCGCCAGCGCCGCGGTCGTCGACGCGGTCGGCGCGAGGTTCATCGGGCACGCCTCCTCGAGCACCGGCGTGTGCAGGACGACGGCCGCGTGGCGGGCCAGAGTGGAGCGGGTGTTGGCGGTCAGCGCGATGATCTTGGCGCCGCGTGCGCGCAGGTGCGGGAGCAGGGCGTTCAACTCGTCGGACTCGCCCGATTTCCCCAGCGCGAGCACCAGGTCCTGGCGCTGGACCAGGCCCATGCCGCCGTGCATCGCCTCGGTCGGGTCCAGCCAGACCGCCGGGGTGCCGGTGGAGGAGAAGGTCGCGGCGATTTTCTGCGCGATCGCGCCGGATTTCCCGACGCCGGTCAGGACCACCTTGCCGCGGCAGGCGGCGAGCAGTTCGATCGCGCGCGCGTAAGAACCGTCCACCGCGGCCGCGACGCGGCGCAGGGCGTCGGCCTCGCAGGAGATCACGCGGCGGACCTCGGCGAGGACGGCGGACGGACGGGCGGCGGTTCGGCGCTTGGTCATGTCCGGGGAGATTCTACCAATTACGGCCGCGGGCCCGGCGCCAGCCCCAGCGAGCAGAAGTACTCCCGATACGCGTCCCGGCTGAGGCGTCCCTCCGTCTCCCGGGAGACCAGGTAGCGGTACTTGTAGTCGTCGTAAAGGGCGGCGTCGACGGGCTCGATCTCGGCCCCCTCGTCGCGGTCGAGGATTCGGCAAGTCCGGCCGAGCGCGCGCGCGAAGTGGAACGGCGCGACGTCGTGGCGCAGGGGGCGGTAGCGCTCCATCATCTCCTCGGTGGTGAAGAAGACGAGGGGCTTGCGGTCGAGGACGGCGAAGCCCAGCGAGGTGCTGATCGTCGCCAGCGCGAACTCGCAGCGGCGGACCAGCGCGCGCGTCGAAGACCGCAGGATGAGCCGTCCGCCGAACGGGTTGCGCGCGTAGTCGGCCTTCGGGTGGGCGGCGATCACCACCTCGACGCCGTGGCGCCGTTCGAGACGGGTGAAGAACGCGTCGAGCAGGGCGTGGTAGCGGTCGGGGTCTATGAGGCGCTTCACGCCGAGCAGGGCGAAGTCCGGGTGCGCGGTCGCGTACTGGTCGAGATAGACGGCGTAGCGTCCCTCGACGAGGCGCGGGTCGTCGTCCTTGTGTTCGAGCCAGTCGTCGTAGTCCCCGGCGTTCACCGGGACCACGGGCGCATGTCCCGCCTCTTCGCGCGCCGCGGCGCCGGCCGCGAAGACCGCGTCGAACCCCCTGACCGCGCCCATCCTCCGCGCGGCGAGCGCGGCCCGCTTGAGCAGAAAGTGGGCGACCCGCGCCGGATCCAGGAGCAGGCGCGCGTCCTGGCGGACGCGGTCCAGCCCCGTGGGCGCGGGCATCGGGAGCACGCCCGAGATCACGCTCCCCAGGCGCGCCGCGGACCGACTGAGAAGCCGGTACAGGCGGAAGAATCGCGGCTCATAGGGGACCGCGACGACGACCATCGTCCCTGCCGCGCCGGGACCGGCCAGCGCGGCCTCCAGCTCCGGCCAGGAGGCGAACCTCCGCGTGTAGGGGCGGACGACCTCCTTGGCGGGCAGGGACGCCCCGTACAGCGCCGAGAGGTCCCAGTATTCGACGGGGAATCCGCGCCGGGAGAGGTCGTCGAGCGGGAACAAGCGCAGGATCGTCTCGGTCAGCGTGACATAGCTGGCGAAGACGATCCGGTCCATCAGGCGGCGGCCGCGGCCGCGGCCCGCGCCACCTCGCGGACCTCGTCGTCGGCCAGGTTCGCGCTGGACGGGAGGTTCACGGCGGTGCGCCACAGCCGGTCGGTGACCGGGAGCTCGGCGCGCGGATGCGCGGCGAACATCGGCTGGCGGTGCGCCGGTGCCCACAGCGGGCGCGCCCCGAAGCCGCGCTCCTTCAGCGCGGCCAGCACGCGGACCTGCGCCTCGGGCGACGGGGTCAGGACGGTGTTCAGCCAGAAGTTGCTGCGCGCGCCTTCCGGCTCCCAGACCGTTCGCAGCGCGGAGCCGGCCAGCTCCTCGCGGTAGACCGCGGCGATCGCGCGCTTGCGCGCGACGAAGCCATCGAGCTGCTCGATCTGCGCGCAGCCCAGCGCGGCGTTGATGTTCGGCAGGCGGTAGTTGTAGCCGACCTCGTCGTGCCAGAAGGCGTCCGCGTCGGACTTCGCCGTGGTGGACAGGTGCTTGGCCAAGCGCGCGAGCGCGGGGTCGTCGGTGACCAGCGCTCCGCCGCCGCCGGTGGTCGCGATCTTGTTGCCGTTGAAGCTGAGCGTGCCGACGCGGCCGAAGCCGCCCAGCGGGCGGCCGCGGTACGACGAGCCCAGCGACTCGGCGGCGTCCTCGACCACGGGGATGCCCCGCGCGGCGCAGGCGGCCAGCAGGGGCTCCAGGCGGACCGGATGTCCCAGCGCGTGCATCGGCACGCAGGCCGCGATGCGGCGGCCGCTCGCCCGGCGCACGCAGGCGCCGCCGCGGACCTCGGTCTCGCGGGCCAGGTAGGCCCCCAGCGCGTCAGGGTCCAGGCCGAAGGTCGCCTCCTCGACGTCCAGGAACAGGGGCGTCGCGCCCTGGTAGGCGACCGCGTTCACGGTGGCGATGAAGGTCAGGCTCGGCACGAGCACCTCGTCGCCGGCCTTCACGCCGACCAGCTTCAGCGCCAGGTCGAGCGCGGCGGTGCCGTTGACCACGGCGACCGCGTGCTTCGTGCCGCTGAGGCGCGCCAGCTCGGCCTCGAAGCGGTCCACGAACCTCCCGGCCGAGGACACCCAGCCGGTGTCCAGGCACTCCTTCACGTACGCCCATTCGTTGCCGGCGAACACCGGCTCGTGCATCGCGAGCTTCTTCATGGTCGTCGGCCGAACAGGTCCCCGAACTCCTTCTCGGCGCGGCGGAACTCCTGCGGCCCGCCGATGTCGAGCCAGTACTCCTGGATCGGGAAGCACGCGACGCCGCCGCGCCGGCGGGCGCGGATGACGTCCAGGAACTCCGGCATGTCGCAGGCGCGGCGCTTGGGCAGCCACGCGAGCGCGCGGGGGTCCAGCACGTAGATGCCCGCGTTGACCAGGAAGCGGTGCGTCGGCTTCTCGACGAAGCGGCTCAGGCGCCGCCGGGTCTGCTCGACCACGCCGTACGGGACCTGGATCTCGTGGTGCTTGACGCAGATCGTCGCCAGGCCCTTCTCGGCGCGGTGGAAGTCGAGCAGGGCCGCGAAGTCCACCTTCGTGAGGATGTCCCCGTTCAGCACGATCAGCGGCTCGTCGCCGGGCTTCTTGAGCAGGCCCAGCGCGCCCGCGGTGCCGAGGGGCTTCGACTCGCGCACGTACTCGATCTCGACGCCCCAGCGCGAGCCGTCGCCGAAGTGTCGTTCGATCTGATCGGCGAGGTAGTTGACCGTGAAGGTGAAGCGAGTGAAGCCCGCGGCCGACATCTGCTCGACCAGGTGCTCCAGGATCGGCTTGTCGCCCAGCCGCAGCATCGGCTTGGGCGTGTTCGCGGTCAGCGCGCCCAGGCGCTTGCCCGCGCCGCCCGCCATGACGACGACCCGGTTCGGGAAGCGCGCGGGGACCGTCGCGAAGTCGGAGAGCGCGGCGAGCGCCTTCAGGCGGCCGCGCGCGTCCACCACGGGCAGGTGGGACTTCTTCAGCTCGCGGAAGCGGACGGCGAGCTTCTCGGGGGTGGTCCCCTCGGGCACGACGATCGGCGACGCGTTCATCGCCGCGGTCACCGGCGACGCGAGGTCCGCGCCCCGCAGGAGCGCGCGCCGGATGTCGATGTCCGTGACGACGCCGAGCAGTCGCCGGGAGCGGTCGACGACGACCGCGAAGCCGACGCGGCTCTTCGTCATCGCGTCCATCGCCCCGCGGATCGCGGACGAAGGCGCCAGGACGATCTCGGGATGCGCCTTCAGCAGGTCGTTCATCGGCGGGCTCCGCGGCGCGCGCGGCGCCCGAGCTCCTTGGCTCCCGCCGGGACGCCGGCGCGGACGACGGCGCCCGCGGCGACCAGCGCGCCGGCGCCGACCGCGACGCCGGGCAGGACCACGGCCCCGGCGCCGACGAACGCGCCCTCGCCGAGCGACGCCCCGCCGCACAGGACCGCGCCGGGGCCGACGAAGCTGTGCGCGCCGAGGACGCAGTCGTGCTCGACGACCGCGGCGGTGTTCACGACGGCCCCGGCGCCGACGGAGGCGCCCGGGTGCACGACGGCGCGCGTGAGGACCTGCGCCCCGGCGCCCAGACGGGCCGACGCGGAGACGACGGCCGACGCGGCGACGACCGGGGGGAGCGCGGCGCCGCGGGACGCGGCGGCCTCGTGGACGGCGCGGCGGCGGCGGGTGTCCTTCAGGCCGCCGACCCCGACCGCGCAGTCGAAGCGGGCGGCGGGGAAGTCGGCGAGCGTGTCGTCGCCGCCGGCGATGCGGACGCCGTCCAGCTCCGAGCCCCAGCGCTCGCGCGCGGGGTCCAGGAACGCGGCGACCTCGCGGCCGGAGGAGCGCAGGGCCTCGGCGACGACGCGGCCGTGGCCGCCGGCGCCCAGGATCACGACGGGCTTCTTCTTCATCCGGGCCTCCCGGGCAGGTCGTGGAAAGACTTGAACGGCAGGCGCGGGTCGCGCAGGGCCTTCTTCAGTGCGGCGACCGCCGCGCGGCGCGTGGGGCAGGGGAACATCGGCGGCGCCTTCCTCTGGCCATTTTGGGGCTCGCCGGCCTCCACGGTCGGCGCCCGCAGGTTCGGAGGCGCGATGACACCGCTCGATGGGGTTCCGACGGCGGCGAAAGCTACGCGCAGAGTCTTGACGATCGGCGCGGACGCGAATCGCTCCTTAGCCGCGTTACCCGCCGAGTTCTGGTCTAAAACAAACATTTAGCTGGACCATTTTTCGGGGGTAAACTCATGAGCGCGAGGTTCTGAGATTAAATTCTCTCCCTCAAGAGACAGAACGCTTCCGCGGCGCGGAAGCCCGATTGCGCCCCCCTGGTCGCCGCCCATGCGCGGATGTTTTCTTCACTACGCGGAAAAGGGAAGCGCTCGATTTCGCTCTCGTAAAGTTTCATCGCGGCGATTTTCCCTTCGAGGTGCTTCGATATATCGACGAAAACGTTCGGGGTGAAGACTGGAAGTGATTTCAGGAGGGGTTGGTCCGTTTCCGATGGAGTTTCGAACGAGAGTATCCTTTTCACCGAAGGACGGCGAAACCACTTCAGGCATGAGGCCGCGGCTCGAGCGACGGCGCGATGGTCCGAGTGAGCGTCGCCGTCGTGCGGAAGGTAAACCGTGTGCGGTGCTGTGGATTTGAAGGCGTCCGAGAAAGCTTCGATCAGGCGAGTTTCCGGCAGTTCTGTCAACCGCGTGGTCGGGAAATCGAGTGCGAGGATTGAATGAATGCCGAGTCTCCTGCGGACGCGCTCAATCTGTTTCTGCCGTCGGGGGTGCGCCGCGGCGAAGCGGGGGACATCTTTGCCGGAAGTCGCTATGAGCCAGGAGACCCTATCGCCTGCCGCTGTATGTCGCAGTATCGTTCCGCCGCAACCAAGTGTTTCGTCGTCAGGATGGGTTGCGACGACCAAGACGTTCATTTGATGTATTCTCCAACCTTCGGGACAACGTTAAAACCATGATCGATTAGGCAGATGCTTCCGTCGCCTGTTCGGACCACGATCCCATCCCGTTCCCAACCGAGAACTTTTCCGGGTTCAATATTATCGCCGGATTTCAAACCGTGGGGTCGGCAACGCCAAACCTTCACCTCATCCCCTTGATAAATGCAATGAGCGCCCGGGTAGGGGCGCGTGAGGGCACGCACGAGATTGTATATGTTCGATGTTCCCATCCGCCAATCGATCAGGCCGTCGGTTTTTTCCCGCTTGCGCCAGTAATTCGCTCGAGCGTGATCCTGCGGAACGCGAGGAAACCCTGGTTTTATGAGAGCCGTTACAATAGCGTCCACCTGCGCCAGCGCCGTATCGGACAGGCGCCGGTAAAGCGCCGCGGAATCGTCGTCGTCGCCGACCGGAATGGGGATTTGATTGAGAATGTCCCCGGAATCCGCGCCCTCGTCCATGAAGAAAAAAGTTGACCCGGTTTCCTTGAGGCCCAACGCCAGCGTCCAAATAATCGGGTGGCGCCCCCGATTCTTCGGCAAAAGTGTCGGGTGGTACCCGATGGTCCCGATGGGGGGAATTGCCAAAATCTCTTTCCTTAACAGATACGGCCAACCAAAACAGAAGATGACGTCGGGGCGCCAATCTAGAAGGCTGGCACTGATCGCCTCCTGCTGGTTCTTTTCGACGAGCAGGACCGGAATGCCTGCCGCGGCCGCCATCGGGGCAAGGCTGCGAAAGTCTGAATTCAGAGGCGACTCGGCCCGGGTGACTACGCCGACGACTCGGGCGGCCGGATGGCGGAGAACGCGGTCGAGGATCGTATGACTGAATTCGACGCAACCGATGAAGGCAATCTTAAGTGGGGCGGGCATCGTGGAACCGTTTGAAAAGGATGCCATCCAAGTCGATGGACGCCAGGATCCTCGCGATTTTCCGCGACGGACGGCGAGTGGTCGAGTAGGGAGAAATTCTGTGGGCCGCGAGGGTCTTCATCGCGGGGGACAGCGCGCGCCGAATGGCCGCCGAAATGGCCCCGAGACTTTCGGTGCAGTCGATGACCGACGGCGCCTTCAGACGTCCCTTTTGGCGGTCGCCGATATTCACCGTGGGGACGCCCAGGCTCGGCGCCTCGATCAGGCCGCTCGAGGAATTCCCAACGACGGCGTCGCAGTGCTTGAGTAGGCTGAGGTAGGCGAGCTGGCCGAGAGAAGGAAAAGCCTTCACTCGGGCGCGATTGTCGCGGACGAAGGCGTCGATTGCCTTGTTGATGCTCTGCCCTTCGGCGTCGGCGTTGGCGTAAGTTAAGACAATCGTTGCCGACGGGAAGCGCCGGAATGCGGTGAGGAGTCGGGAGAAATTGGTCAAGGCGTCTCCCGGGGACAAGGTTACGGGATGGTACGTCGACGCGAAAAGGGGCGAGCCGAGTCTGAGATCGAGCCTTTTCTCGAGTTCAGGCCTCGAGAGGAGCGGGAGCCTCCCTATGTTTTCGAGGCCGACTGCCCCGATTGTATAAACCCGGGAGGGTGATTCCCCGAGTTGTATGACGCGGCGGCGATAGTCTTCGGCCGCGACGAAATGGAGGTGCGCCATCTTTGTAATAGAGTGGCGGATCGCCTCGTCGATCAGTCCTTCGGTCAATTCGCCGCCGTGAAGATGCGCGATCGGGATGTTGGCGATCAACGCGGCCTGTGCCGCGGCGAACGACTCGTAACGGTCGCCGAGGATGACCACGATATCCGGACGGAGCTTGGCGAATGTCCGGCCGAAGCCGACGATGCCGTGGCTTAGGTACCGGGTTACGTCTTGGGGGGTTTCCCCATTGATTTTAAGGTCGATCCGCGCCGCGATGGGGAACCCGTCGGCGCATATCTGACGAACCGTCCCCCCGAATCGTTTTGAAAGATGCGTTCCCGTCACGGCAAGCTGCAGGGTCAGGCGTGGGGAATCTTGAATCTCGCGCATTAGCCAGTACATGAGCCCGTACTCAGCGCGGGATCCGGTGACGACGCAGATTTTGCGGCGTTGACGCTTCATTCGAGCGCGGCGCGCGAAATCGCCACTCCCTTGGCAAGGTCGATTTTTAGGCGGCGGCCCACGATTGCATCGGCTTCGAAGGCGGGGAGACCTTCTTCCGGCCGCAGGATCGCGATATCGCAAGCCGCTAGGGTGCTTCCTCGTTTCAGAGCGCGGGCGGCGGCGAGGCCGCGTCGGACGATCCTCTTATTCTTCTCTTCGCATGGAGCGGCGCGCTTGATTCCGTCACCGAGAGCCGAGGTCACGGCGCGGATTTGGCGGACCATCTCGCTGAAGGCTGCCGGTTCGAGTGATGCGGCGTGGTCGGGGCCCGGGAGCGTTCGGTCCAAGGTGATGTGCTTTTCGATGACCGCCGCTCCGCGCGCCGCGGCGGCCACGGAGACCTCTGTGCCGAGCGTGTGGTCGGAGTAGCCGACGGGCAGGCCCAGCGCGTCGCGCAGGGCGTCCATCGCGCGGAGGTTGACCTGGTCCGCCGGCGCGGGATACTCGGTCACGCAGTGCAGGACCGTCAGCGGCGCGCTCGAGACCGCGCGGATCCAGCCGACCGCGCGGCGCACCTCGTCCAGGTCGCACATGCCCGTGGACAGGATCATCGGCCAGCCCTTGCGGGCGACGTGCTCGACGAGCCTCTTGTTGGTGACCTCGCCGGAGGGGAGCTTGAACAGCGGCATCCCGAGCCGCTCGAGGAGGTCGGCGCTCGCCTCGTCGAACGGGGTGGAGAGGAACTCGATGCCGGTCGCGCGGGCGCGGGCCTGCAGGCGCCGGTGCGCGGCCTCGTCGAGCTCCAGCTTCGCGAGCATGGTCCTCTGGCCGTCGCGCACGCCGGCGGCCGCCTGGTAGGGGGCGAGCGCGGCGGCGTCGGTGGCCAGGCTGTCGGCCCGGAAGGTCTGGAACTTGACGGCGTCGGCGCCGGCCGCCTTCGCCGCGTCCACCAGGCGCTCGGCGAGCGCGAGGTCTCCGTTGTGGTTGACGCCGGCCTCGGCAATCACGAACACCCGGTCGGAGGTCGGGTTCGCCGCGGGCATGTGGCTCCCGTCCCCCGCGCTCAGCGAGGTCCCGCCGCCGGCGCGGCGTAGAAGTCGCGGATCGAGGCGGCCACCCACTCGAGCTGTTCGCGCGTGAGCTCGGGGTACACGGGCAGGCTCAGGATGCGCGTCGCCTGGGCCTCGCTGACCGGGAAGCTGCCGAGCGGCTTGCCGAGCGGCTTGGCGGCGTCCTGCACGTGGATCGGCTGGGGGTAGTGGATCGCGGTGTCGATCCCGCGCGCGGCCAGGAAGGCCTTCAGCTCGTCGCGGCGCTCGGCCTGGACGATGAAGGTGTGGTACACGGCCTTCTCGTTCGGGCGGTCCTGCGGGACGCGCAGGCCGGCGATCCCGGCGAGCGCCTTCTGATAGAACGCGGCGTTGCGGCGGCGCCCCTCGGTCCACGCGTCCAGGTGCTTGAGCTTGACCAGCAGCATCGCGGCCTGGACGGTGTCGAGGCGCGAGTTCGAGCTCCACACCGTGCAGTTCTCGCGCGTCTTGAGCCCCAGGTTGCGCATCAGGACGATCTTGTCGCGCAGGACGGGGTCGTCGGTGACCGCCGCGCCGCCGTCGCCGCAGGCGTTCAGCGTCTTGAGCGGATGGAGGCTGAAGCAGCCGACCGCGCCGAAGGAGCCGACCGGGCGGCCGTCCCACTCGGCGAGCACGGCCTGCGCGCAGTCCTCGACGACGGGGATGCCGCGCGTCTTCGCGATCCGCATGATCGCGCCCATGTCGGCGGGGCGGCCGGTCAGGTGGACGGGGACGATGGCCTTCGTGCGCGGCGTGATCGCGCGCTCCAGGGCCGCCGGGTCCATGTTGTAGTCGTCGCGCACGTCCGTGAGCACCGGCGTCGCGCCCAGGACGGCGGCGCACGACGCGCTGGCGACGAACGAGTTGGCGGCGGTGATCACCTCGTCGCCGGGGCCGACGCCGAGCGCGCGCAGGGCCAGGATCAGCGCGTCGGTGCCGGAGTTCAGGCCGACGGCGAACTTGGTCCCGCAGCGGGCGGCGAGGGCCTCCTCGAAGCGGACGACCTCCTCGCCCAGGATGAACTGGCCGCGGTCGATGACGGCGCCGACGGCGGCCAGGAGCTCGGCCTTCAGCGGCTTGTGCTGGAGGGCGATGTCGACGTACGGGACCTTCACCGCGGTGGCGCTCATCAGAAGGGCCCCGTGAACGAGGCGTCGGGGATGTCCAGCTTCTCCGGCAGGGGGCGGGGCTTGAACGGGCGGCCGACTTGGCGCGCGGCGGCGGCGGCGATGTCGTTGGCGTGCGGGTAGCAGTGCTTCGCCAGGCCGGGCGTGGACGGGATCGGGCAGTCGGGCAGGGTCAGGCGCGCCGGCGCGGCCTTCAGCGCGTCGAACGCGTGCTCGCTCGCCAGCGCCAGGATCTCGGCGGAGATGCCGGCCAGCGCCCAGCCGGTGTCGGCCATCACCAGGCGGCCGGTCTTGCGGACCGAGGCGAGCAGGGTGTCGCGGTCGAGCGGGCGCACGGAGCGCAGGTCGATGACCTCGGCGGAGATGCCGTCCTCGGCCAGGTACTCGGCGGCGCGGATGCACTCGAGCGTCATGTACGAGACGCCGACGAGGGTCACGTCGGTCCCCGCCCGCACGACGCGCGCCTTCCCGATCGGCTCGCGGGTGACGCCGGTCGGAACGGGGCCCTTCACGTTGTGGAGCCAACGGTGCTCGATGAAGATGACGGGGTTGTCATCCTCGATCGCGGAGACCAGCAGGCCCTTGGCGTCGGCGGCGGTCGCCGGCATCACGACCTTCAGGCCGGGGATGTGGGCGAACCAGGACTGCAGGCTCTGCGAGTGCTGGGTGCCCTGGCCCCAGCCGCGGCCGACGAGCAGGCGGATGGTCAGCGGCACGCGCGCCTTCGCGCCGAACATGTAGTGCCACTTTGCGGCCTGGTTGACGATCTGCTCCATGGCCAGCACGGCGAAGTCCATGCGCTGGTGGACCATCACCGGGCGCATCCCGACGAGGGCGGAGCCGACGGCCACGCCGGTCATCCCGTTCTCGGCGGTCGGCATATCCATCACGCGCTCGGCGCCGTACTTCTCCTGGAGGCCGAGCGTGGTGCCGAAGATGCCCTTCGGGTCGGGGACGCCCAGGCCCATCAGGTACACCGACGGGTCCTTGGCCAGGCAGAGGTCGAGCGCCTCGTGGATCGCCTGCGCGTAGCGGATCTCGCGGGTCATGCCGGCACCCCCGTCCGCTCGGCGCCCTTCGGCGCCGGGGTCTGCGCGTACACGTCGGTGAGCAGTTCGGAGGCGTCCGGGTAAGGGCGGGACTTGGCCCACGCGAACGCGGCGTCGATCTCGGTCTTGAACTCGGCGAGCAGGGCTTCCTTCTCCCCGGCGGCGAGCGCCTTGGCCGCGCGCAGGGTCTTCTCCGAGCGGGCCAGGGGGTCGCGCTTCTTCCATTTGAGGAACTCGGCCTCGGTGCGGTAGCCGATGTCGTTGTCGTAGTTCGGGCCGCAGTGCTCGCGCCAGCGGTAGGTGTCCAGCTCCAGGAAGACGGGGCCGGCGCCGGAGCGCGCGTGCGCCGCGGCCTTCTCGGCGAGCGCCTTGGTCGCCAGCACGTCGTTGCCGTCGCCCTTGAGCGCCTTCATCCCGTGGGCGGCCGCCAGCGCGGACAGCGGGCGCTTCGGCTGGCGCACCGACAGGGGGGAGTACACGGAATAGAGGTTGTTCTCGCAGACGAACACGACCGGGAGCTTCTTCAGCGCGGCGAAGTTCATCGCCTCGTGGAAGACGCCCTCCTCGGTGGAGCCCTCGCCGAAGAACGCGGCGACGACGCGCTTCTCGCCCTTCATCCGCACGCCGAAGGCCACGCCGGTGGCGATCGCGATGGTGCTGCCGACGATCGGGGTGGCGCCCAGGAAGCCGACCCTGGTGTCGATCAGGTGCATCGAGCCGCCCTTGCCGACGCTGCAGCCGTCCGCGCGGCCGTAGAACTCGGCGATCATGGACCGGAGGTCGCCGCCCTTGCCCAGGTAGTGGGCGTGCGAGCGGTGGGTGCTCATCGCGTAGTCGTCGGGCCGCAGGCCGGCGTAGACGCCGACCGCGGGGCTCTCCTGGCCGATGCTGAGGTGCACGGGACAGCGCATCTCCTGCTCGGAGTAGCGGTCCGCGATCGCCTCCTCGATGGCCCGGATGCGGAGCATCCGGCGGTAGAGGTCCTTGAGCAGGGCGGTGGTCTTGGGAGGCATCTGACGCGATTTTATCATTTCTTCCGGCCGAAACGAGGACGGCGGAGAGGTCAGGATGCCGACCCGGGATCGGACATCAGGCGTCCGAAATGGGGATTCCGGGCGAGCAGTTCGTCATAAGTCCCCGAGTCGACCACGCGGCCTTTTTCCATCACCAGGATGCGGTCGCAGCGCCGCACGGTCGAGTGACGGTGCGCGATGACGACCACGTTCGCCGACCCCGGAGTCGTATCCCCCCGGCAGAGCCCGGACCAGCTCGTCGATGCGGGCGAGACGCGCGGCCCGCTCGATGCGCTCCCGGTCCACATGCTCCGGCCACGCGCCGAAAGCGATGTTGTCGGCGACGCTCCCGTCCAGGAGGAACACCGATTGGGGGACGTAGGCGACCAGCCTGCGCCAGCGCGACAGCAGCGCGGGGGTCAGCGGCGCGCCGCCGACGCGGATCTCGCCGCGGTCCGGGGCCAGCAGGCCGAGCAGGAGGTCCACGAGCGTGGACTTCCCGGCACCGGAACTGCCGACCAGCGCGACGAACTCGTTCTTGGCGATCGTGAGGTCGAAACCGTCGAACACCGGCTCGGCCTGGTCCGGGTATCGGAACGAGACGCCGCGGAACTCGACGCCGGATTCGAAGGGCAGGGGAGGGGCGGGCGGCGGCGCCGCCGGGAGCCCGTCGGACTCGGCCAGGCGGGCGACGACGTTGTCGAAGACGGCGCGCTGCTGGCGCATCTGCGACACCGCGCCGGCGAACTTCATCAGCGACGGGAGCAGGCGGTAGCCGGCCACCACGTACAGGGACAGCAGGGGAACGATGCGCGTCAGGTCCATCCCGCGCCGGATGTGGAACAGCCCCAGGCCGATGATGAAGCTGGCGGTGACGGCCTGGACGAAGTAGGTCGGCAAGGTCTGAAGGATGTTGGTCCGGGTATAGGCCGACGCCATCGCGCGCGCGTGCGGCTCGAAGGCCCGGCAGAAGAACTCCTCGGTCTCGGTCGCCTTGATCTCCTTGACGGCGCCCAGCGTCTCCAGGCAGTAGGCGAAGCGGCGGCTGTTGGCGTCGTCGCTGGCCTGGCCCAGCTCGAAGACCTTGCGGCGGATCACGAAGTATGCCGCGGCGACGATGGCGCCCAGGCCCAGCACGATGCTCAGGCCGGTCCGCAGGTCCACCCAGAGGATGAGCAGGGTCAGCGCCGCCAGCGTGAAGCTCTCGGAGAGGGCGGTCATCCACGACTGCAGCACGGTGTTGGCCACCATGTCCGACTGGACCAGGACGTCCTTGGCGATCTTGGCGGAGTGGTTGGCGATGAAGAACGGATACGGCTTGCGCATGTAGTGCCGCAGGAGGCGCGAGGCCAGCGTGTCCATGTGGCCGACGGCGAAGCGCGTGACGAGGGCGTTCTTGGCGAACACGTAGGCGTTGGCGAACACGAACGCCGCGATCGCTCCGATCCCGATCCAGAAGATGAACGCGCGGACGTCGGCGAAGCCTCCGAGCTGGTAGGCGCGGCGCAGGAGGGGCTGGGTCTCGACGAGGTCCGGGTGGCCGAGGAGGGAGAGGAACGGGAATATCGTGGTCACCCCGATCAGCTCGACCAGGCCGCCGAACAGGGCGAAGAGCATCACGCCGGCGAACCGTTTGCGGCTGCCTTTGATGACGTGGCGGACGATCTGCAGGGACATGTTCATGCGCGCGCCTCGGCCCTCGCGGCCAGCGACCTCAGGCCGCGCTTCGCGGCGCGCAGCGGCGTGCGCGCGGCGTCTGCCGCGCGCCAGGCCGCGCGCCGCCAGAACGGCGTCGTCCGGCCGGCGAGGGCGTCCGCTTCGCCGCGTTCGCCGCGCGGGGCGATCCGCCGCGCGTCGCGGCGGGCCCAATCCCAGGTCCGGGACAGCGTCGCTTCCAGCGGCGTCCGCGTCCCGCCCAAGACGGACGCGGCGAGCGCTCCGGAGGCGACGAGGTCGTGCGTCAGCCAGGGCAGGCCCAGCCACGGGGTCTCGGCCGCCGCCGTCGGCGGGAGGGCGAGCGTCTCCGCGCGGCCCCCGCAGGCCGCGGCCGCGGCGCGCACGAACCCGAGCGGGTCGACGGCGTCCGGGCCGGCGAGGTCCAGGGCGAGCCCGGCGGCGCGCGGCCGCTCGACTGCGCGCAGGAGAGCGTCGACCAGGTCTCCGACCCACAGGGGGCAGAGCCGCCGGCCGTCCGTCCCGGGGCGCACGAGGACCGGCGTGCCGGCCGCGGCGCGGCGGAGGGCGTGCAGGGCTTGTTCCGCGCCCCAGGGGCCGGTGACGGCTTGCGGTCTGAGCGAGATCGCCGGGCGGCCCGGGCGCGAGGACGCCAGGACGAGGTCCTCGGCGGCGCGCTTCGAGCCGCCGTAGGAGTCGTCCGCGTCGACGCGCGGCGCGGACTCGTCATAGGGGGCGGGCGGAGGCACGCGATAGACGCTGGAGGTGGAGACGAACGCGTACGAGGAGAACCTCCCGCGCCGCGCGAGCACGGGCGCGACGTCGTCGGGGCCGTAGGCGGACAGGTCGAAGACGGCGTCGAGCGGCCGGACGAGGAAGCGGTCCAGCGCGGACGGGTCGCGGCGGTCGCCCAGGACCCGGACGACGCTCCGCGGGAAATGCGCGGGCTCCCGGGAGACCCCGCGGTGAAGGATCGCGACCTCGTCGCCGCGCTCGAGCAGGGCGCGGACCAGGTGGACCCCGATGAAGCGCGTGCCGCCGAGGACGCCGACGCGCATCGGCTACAGACCGATGGCGAGCAGTTCCTGCGTCGCCTCGGTCTTCGTCGGGGCGGGCTGTCCGTGCACCCGCTCGCGGACGACGCTGCGCAGCGAGCGGCTGATGCGCGCGTTGAACTCGGCCGCTTCGCCGAGCGGCGCGACGCTCACCCGCGGCTCGAACAGGTTGTAACGGCGGCCCAGGGCCTTCAGGACGGCCTTCTGCAGAAGGTACTGGCCGTAGACCAGGCTCCGGAGGAAGGGGTAGGCCAGCCAGCGGGGCAGGCGGGAGACCAGCGGGCTCGGCACGACGGAGTGCTCCATGAAATCGTCGACCCAGTAGAACAGGCGGTGCTTGAGCCCGCGAAGACTGCCGACCTTCAGGCGGCTCAGCACCTCGCGTACGGTCAGCGCGCGGCCGACGACCTCGCGCTTCTTGTCCTCGATGATGGTCTTCTGCAGGAAGTTCGGCTCGCCGAGGGGTTGTTCGCGGCTCAGGCGGCGGAACTCCCGTTCGGCCTCGAGCTTGACCAGCCAGTCCCACCAAATCACGTCGCGTAGCTTCGCGCCGTTCAGATTGACATAATTGACCTTGTTGGCGCCGGAGCCCGAGACCGAGAGGAGGTAGCGCTCCTCTTCGTCGGGGGACCGGCCGATGAGTCCGAGTTGCTGGCCGTACACGTACAGCGGGGTCCCCGTCAACGGCAGCGCGTAGAAGATCGAATACCCTTGATACCGCGGGGCGATGCCCTGCATGTGAGCCAGGCGGCCGAGGTAGCGGCCCGTCTCAGCGGCGGTCTGGTTGGTCTCGCCGGGCATGCCGACCATCACGGCGAGGGGAGAGTAGAGCTGCGCGTCGGCGCAGTGCTTCAGGGTCTCGAACACGCGGCCGACGGTGAACTTCTTCTCCATCACGTCCATGATCTTCTGGCTGCCGGTCTCGACGCCGAACTTCAGGCTGACGCAGTTGTGGTCCTTGTAGAACCGGATGTCATCGCGGCCGACCGAGGAGACGCGCACGCCGCTGGCCATCCAGAGCATGCCGTTCTTGACCATGGTCCGGGCGAGCTCGTGGGCGTATTCCTTGTCGGAGGAGAAGTTCTCGTCCAGGATGTGGATGAAGCCGACGTCGTACTTCTCCGCGAGCATCTTCAGGTGGGCGTCCAGCTCGTCGATGCGCGGGATCCGGTAGCCCTTCGTCGAGCGTTGGCAGAACGTGCACCGGGCCACGCATCCCTTCGAGCTCCAAAGCTGGGCGAGCATCGGGCGGCGGTCCTTCTCCCAGGAACGCGGGTCGGTCTGGAAATGGGTCGAACCCAGCCCTCGACGGAAGTAGTTCGCCATGTCCTGGGGGCGGTCCTTCAGGCCGGCCTTCAGGATCTCGTAGTCCGGGAACGGGAGGTGATCGCCGGGGACCTGGGCGCCGTAACCGGTGAACTGCAGTTCGCCGGCGTCGTCGAGGAAGGCCAGCCCCTTGATCTTGTCGAGCGCGTCGTAGTCCTTGCGTCGCCCGTGCGTCTTCGCGTAATCAAGGACGCCGACCCAGGCGATCTCGCCGTCGCCGACCACGCACAGGTCGACGTCGGTCTTGCGCAGGACGAGGTTCGAGGAGGCGGTGAGGCTGCCGCCCAGCACGATGAGGGCGTCGGGGCAGGCATGGCGCAGCAGGCGCGAGATGCGCTTGACCTGCGCGTAGCAGGTGGAGACGACGGCGCTCAGGCCCACGACGTCGGGCTTGTAGGTCTTGAAATAGTCGAGCAGTTGCTGGTCGGACGGGAGCAGCATGTCCACGTCGAAGAAGTCCCAGTCGGCGCGGGAGTAGCCGTGCGCCTCCATCCAGTGGACGAGGCTGACGATGGCGATCTTTGGCATCATCGGCAGTTGTCCTTCGGAGCGGATCGACGGGACGAAGACGTCCGTTCCCGCCTTCACCTGCGGGACGAAATCGGAGTAATCGACTTCGACGGGGATCGTCAATAGGGAGATGCGCATGGAATCCGACGATTATACCAAACCCCGACGGGCCCGGGACGCTCTCCCGACGGGGGCCGTCCTCGATTGTGTATAATCGACCCATGCGACTCGTTTACGACGATCTGGTCCGGGACTATCTCGACAGCCTCCATTCGAAGCTCCGCAACTTCGCCGTCGAGCCGGAGTTCCTGGCCACCTGGGTCCACGACGAGGACGACGCCGTCAGCCTGTCCGAGCTGTTCGCCGCCGCGCAAAGCGCCGGCGCGCGCGAGCTGGCCGTCGTCGTCGGAGCGAAGACGGCCGCCGCGCTGGACCGGGCCCGCCTGGAGGGCCTGCTGAAGCCCTTCGGCGCGCCGCGGATCGAAGGCGCCGCCGACGGCTCCTGGACCGTGACCGTGTCCCTGGCCGCGCACGCGGCGTCCGGGTGCGTCGCCCCGTCCGTCGCGGCGGGCCGGGCGCGCGCCGGCTTCGTCGAGAAGCCCGCCGCCTCCGTCCGCCGCTCGGGCGAACTGCACCCCGCCTACCGCGCCGCCGTCGAGCGCCTGGCCGCCGCGCCCCGTTTCGAGGGCGCCGCGCCGCCGGCGCCCGCCGGAGGGCTGGTCGTTGAGGCCGCGGACGGCGCCGCCGTCCTGTCCGTCGCCGTCGGCGCGGACGGCCTGGTCGCCGCCGCCCGCCACCGCGGCGCCGCGGGGACCCTGCGCGGCCTGCTGGACGGCCTGTGCTCGTTCCTGCCCGGTCGCTCGTTCCAGGAGGGCCGCGACCACGCGGTCATCCGCCTGGAGTCGAGCCTGCGCGACCGCTCCCAGCCGTCTCCGGCCCGCGGCGTGGTCACGCCCAAGACGGCCGACCCCGCGTTCGACGCGCCCCAGCGCATGGTGCGCGCCGCCTACGGCGAGTGGGCGCGCAAGACCGGGGCCAAGCCCGGCTGGAACTTCTGGGACGACCAGCCGTCCGCCGCGTGGCTGGCGCTGTCCCCCGCCGAGCGCCTGGCCCGCGCGAAGGCCGCCGTCGCCGAGGGCCTGCGCGCCGTCGGCGCGCCTGAGGCGGGCGTGGAGATCCTGGAGATCCTCAACGACTGCCGCATCGTGCTCGCGGCCACGCCGGAGACCGTGAAGCCCGACTTCGCCCCGAAGCTGCTGCGCTTGGAAGGGCTGGTCAAGGCCAAGCTCGATCCGCGCATCGAGGTCCAGCTCGAGAGCCTGGAAGACCGCAACCGCCGCGCCGAGCGCACGGCGCGCACCGACAAGCTGATCTAGACCGGGCGCGCGCCCGTACGGCTAGACGAAGTTGATGTGCTGCGGAGGGACGCCGCTCGGCGTCTGCGGGTCGATCTGGCCCTTCATCGCGCCGTCCAGGTACTCGTTGACCTTGTGCTGGAGGCACAGCGAGCCGCACATCTTCTGGGCGTTGAAGTCGGGGCCGGCCAGGTAGTTCATCACTTCCCAGTAGCGGTCGCCGCGGACGATGTCCTTGAACCGCTCCTGCGTGATGTTGCCGATGTGGAACTTCTTGTACTTCTCGTTGAAGAGCATGCCGCACGGCGCGACCAGGCCCGAGCCGGACAGCTGGATCATGAAGGGCGCGCCGTAGCAGCGCTGGTAGCTGCGCTTGCCCTCGGCCTCGATCTTCGACCACTTCACGACGACCTTGTACTCGTCGTCGGACAGCGCCTCCGCCTGGCGCAGCTTCTCGTACATCGGCTTGTAGCCGGCGTAGTCCACGCCCAGGAAGCCGTCCTCGTTGTCCGAGCAGTGCTTGATGACGAGGTAATCGGGCCGCAGCTCCTTGCCGAGCCGGGCGAGCGGGAGGATCTGGTCCTCGTACTGGGGCATCAGCACCATCTGCAGGCCGATGGTCGTCTTGAGGCCCATCTCCTTCTTGATGCGAACCATGTCGCGGATGTTCTGCACGACCTGGTCGTAATAGGCTTCCTTGACGCCCATGATCTCCGCGTAGCGCTTGCGCTCGCCGGCGGTGATGTTGACGCGCAGGTAGGTCAGGTGGGGCATCACTTGGCGCAGCTTGTGCTCGGTCAGGACGTAGGCGTTGGTGCCGACGGCCATCGAGATGCCCAGCTCGCTGCCGCGGACGACGCTGTCCACGAACACCGGGGAGATCGTGCTCTCTCCGTCGGAGACGAAGCTGATCGCCTTCACGCCCAGCTCCGCGCAGTCCTCCAGGAAATCCATCATCACCTGCTTGGTGATCGGGTAGCGCTCGTTCTCCTGCATCATCGCATAGCAGTAGTGGCAGCCGAAGTTGCAGGCGCGCGTCAGGGCCATGTCGATGGTGATGGGGGCGATGCGCTCGCCGCGCATCCACGCTTGGACGCGGTCCTGATGCCAGGCGATCTTCGTGCCGTCGAGGATCAGCTGGGTGTGCTCTTCGGAGAGGGAGGAGACGGACATGATGATATTATAGCAGACCGTCCCATCGGGCGCCTCCTTATTTCCCGACGGAGGCCGGGGTGCGGGAGCTTCGCTCCCAGTTGGCGTCCACGAAGGACCGGGACAGGGCGCCGACCGCCGATTCCAGGCGCGAGGCCATCCGGTAGCGGTTGTGCATGTCGTCGTAGTGAGGTTTGAAGAGAACGGTCTCAAGCAATCGTCGGCCTTGTACGATTCGAAGCCGATTGGCCTCTTTTTGGAGCGCGTCGAGAGGCAGGCCGCCGCGGTCCAGGCCGTCCAGGAATTCGACGATCGCCTCGCGAAGCTCTTCCGGGGAATTCTCATGCATCTCGAAGTCCGCGCCCAGGTCGCGGAAGTGCTGGGCCTCCCATGGCGCCTCCAGGATCTCGCGCAACGAAAGGAACCGGCCCTTCGACTTGGAGAAGACGTGCTTGGGCAGGCCGCGGTCCTCTGGGCGTCGTGGATAGACGAAGGTCATGTTCGTCATGTTCGCGATCAGCATCGGCCGCTGGAACAGGAACGCGGTGTCCAAGATGCCGGATGACATGCCCACGTAGAACCGGCACGCGCTGAGGAGATGCATGTCCATCAGGTCGCTCTTGAAGCGCGTGTGCGGATAATCGATCACGCGTTCCATCGGCGGGAGCGGGGTCATCGACTTGTCTCCGAGCCGGACCACCCAGCCGCCGCGCCTGGTGATCTCCCGGATGAGAGGGAAGTAGTTGGCGATCGTCGCGTTGCGGCAGGCCGAGGCCTGATGGTCGCCGTAGAAGCCTCCCTCGCGCACGTGTAGACCGGCGAACCAGGCGCCGTCCGGGATCCCCATCTCGCGGGCGAGCGCCCGCGCGCGTTCGAGCTTCTCGGGGCGCAATCCGACCGTGAGAGGCTTCTGGACCGCCTCGGTCCATCGGTAGCGCTCGACGACGTCCCAGCGGAATTCGGCGGGTTCCTCGTCCGGTTTCCAAAGGGTCGTCCCGCCGAGAGTCGGGTGGGTGAAGCGTCCGGGGAGGTGCGCCCATCGTCCCAGGAGCTTGCCCAAGACCAGGCTCAACGCGCGGAAGGATCCGAAGACGACGGTCAGCGCCAGGCGTGCGAGGAGGAACAGAGGAGCGGGAAGGTCGGCGCGGTGAGGGGAGGACAGATCGAAGACCTCCCGGTTGGTCAGAGGGAAACGGAACTTCCAGGGCAGCTCGAACGGATAGAGGATGATCAATTTTTTGCCCTCTCGCCGCGCTCGGATGAGGCCGAACAATATCTCCTCCGAGCAATTCCCGATGACTGATATGCACGGCGTCAGGAACACGAACGGCCCGCGTGCGTTGAGGAGATTGACGAGGCGGTTCAGGGTCTTCATGCGATGGCGTCCGTCACCAGGCGGTCCAGCCGCCGTCCACGAGGAGGTCCTGGCCGGTCACGTAGGCCGACAGGCCGCTGGCGAGGTAGGCGACCGCGCCCTTGAGGTCCTCTTCGCGGGCCATGCGGCGCAGGGGGGTGCGCGCGCGGTAGCGGGCCTGGAAGGCGCGCGGCTGGCCGCGCTCGATGCCGCCGGGCGAGACGGCGTTCACGCGCACGCGGGGCGCGAGCGTCGTCGCGAGGTGGCGCGTCAGTTGGTTCAGGCCGCCCTTCGACGCGCCGTAGCCCGCGGGGTTGGCCATCGCCGTGCCGGCGTACAGACTCATGTCGGGGCCGACGCGGCCGTAGATCGACGAGAACAGGATCACCGAGCCGTGGCCGGAGCGAGCCAGAGCGGGTGCGGCTTCCTGGACGAGGGTGAAGGCCGAGGTGAGGTTGACGCGCATGGCCGCGTCGAACGCCTTCGAGGACTGGCGCGCGAACGGCGCCGCCCAGCCTGCCAGCTTGCTGGTCCCGACGAAGGCGGCGGCGTGGACCAGGACGTCGAGGCCGCCGAGGCGGCGGATGCTCTCGCGCACGGCCCGGCGCGCGGAGGCCTCGTCGGCCAGGTCGGCGGGGACGGCGACGGCGGCGCCTTCGGGGAGCTCGGCGACGCGGCGGCGGCAGGCGGCGGCGTCGCGGTCCACGACGGCCACGCGCGCCCCCAGCTCGATCAGGGCCTCGCAGGCGGCCCGTCCGACGTGGCCAGCGCCTCCGGCGACCAGGGCGGCGCGTCCGTCCAGGCGGGACAGCTCGGCGAGGGTCTTCATCGGTTCTTCTCCTCCAGCCACGGCATCGGCAGGATCCCGCCGCGCGCGAGCGCCTCGGTCCGGCGGAACTGCGCCTCGTCGTCGATGGACACGGCGCGCTCGTCGGGCACCTCGAGCATCAGGTGGCGGCCGGCCGTGCGCCAAGACTCCGCGCGACGCACGAAGTCCGCGCGCCAGACGTACAGCAGGCCGTTGATCCGGTACACCGTCGGCGCGTCCTGCCGGCGAGTGATGCGGGCCGCGTCGGGCAGCCAATCCGCCATCAGCCCGTCCTTCTCCACGACGGTGTGCCACAGCGGGTTGAACTCGGGTTTCGACACCGACACGATCCCGTCGGCGTCCGACGCGGCCAGGCGCGCGACGGCCGCGCGCACGTCCTCGGGCAGGCGCGTCGGCGAGGTCGGGTCGAGGAGCATCAGCAGGTCGTAGGGCCGGCCCTCGGCGCGCTCGACCTCGGCCGGCGCGTGCCGGAGCACGGGCCACATCGGCGTGTCTGAGCGGGCGAGCTCCGGGGGGCGGAGGAACGGGACCTCGCCGCCGTGGGCGCGGGCGACCGCCGCGATCTCCTCGGAGTCGGTGGAGACCACGCAGCGCGTCACCTCGGGGCACATCCGCGCCAGGCGCAGGGAGTGCGCGATCAGCGGCAGGCCCATCAGCGGGCGGACGTTCTTGCCGGGCAGGCCCCGCGAGCCGCCGCGGGCGGGGACGACGGCGAGGAGTCGCGGCGCGCTCACCGGCCGCCTCCGCGGACGGCGTCGCAGACGGCGAGCGCGCGGACGCCGTCGTCGAGGCTCGCGAGGCGGTCGTCGGGGGCCCCGTCGAGGGCCGCCAGGAACGCGCGCGCCTGCGCGGCGAAGCGTTCGTCGGCGTCCTCGCGAGCCGACGCGGCGGCCGGGGCCGATCCGGCCATGCTCAGCGTCGCGGTCCCGGCCAGCGCGTCCCACTCCAGCGTGCCGCGCTCGCCGTGGGCGGCGAGGCGGCGCCGCGCCGGGCGCGTCAGGTAGTCGAGGCCGATCGAGAGCGTCCCGCCGCCGGGCAGGCGCCAGGCGACCTCGGCGACCTCCTCGGAGGCGATGCCGAGGCGTCCCAGGTTCGCGCAGGAGCCTGTCGCCGCGTCGGAGAAGCCGAACAGCCAGCCGGCGTAGTCAATCTCGTGGACGAGGTCGCGCAGGACGCCGCCTTGCGCCGCGTCGGCGGCGTAGCCTTCGCGGTGGTCGCGCCCCGGGCGCCAATCGGGCAGGTAGGAGCGGCACTCCGCGCGCACGGCGTGGACGGAGCCGATCTCGGGGAGGCGGGCGCGGAACAGCGCCAGCGACGGCGAGAAGCGCAGCACGCAGGCGGTGAAAGCCTTGCGCCCGCTGCGACGCGCCGCCTCGGCGACGCGGCGCCCTTCCGCGGCGTCCGCGGCGAGAGGCTTCTCGACGAGGGCGTCGAGGCCGAGCGCGAACGCGGCCTCGGCCGCCTCGGCGTGGCGCGCGGTCTCGACGGCGACCACGCACGCCTCGGCGCCCAGCGCCTTGGCGGCGGTCAGGTCCGGCGCCGTCTCGAAGCCCGCGGCCCGGAGCTCGGCGGAGGCGTCCGCCCGGCGGGAGACCGCGAGCGGGCGCGCGCCCGCCGCCGCCAACGCCTTCAAGTGCCGGCGGCCGGCGCTGCCGGCGCCGAGGACGGCGACGGCGCGGCGGTCAGGCCGCGTAGAACTCCTCGATGGACGAGATCATGTACGCGATCTCCTCCTTGGTCAGGTGCTGGTGCACCGGGAGCGTCATCGTCTTGGCGGCGTCCGCCTCCGCCATCGGGAAGTCGCCCTTCTTGTAGCCGAGCGGCCTGCTCGCGGGCTGGAGGTGGAGCGGGATCGGGTAGTGGACCTTCGCCTCGATGCCGCGAGCCTGCAGGAACTTCAGCAACTCGTCGCGGCGCTGGGCGTGGAACTGGTAGAGGTGGTACACGTGCGTCTCCCGCGCATCGCGCTTCGGGAGCGTGATCTTGCCCTTGAGCCTGCCGAGCGCGGCGTCGAGGACCTTCGCGTTGGCGATGCGCGTGTCGGTGATCCAGCGGAAGTTCTTGATCTCGCGCAGGCCGACGACCGCCTGCAGGGAGTCGAGGCGGCTGTTGTAGGCGTAGAACGCGTACTCGTCGCGGCTCGACATGCCGTGGTTGCGCAGGAGGCGGAGCTTGTCGCGCATCTCCTCGGAGCTGGTGACGACCACGCCGCCGTCGCCCCAGACGTTGATGTTCTTGAGCGGGTGCAGGCTGAAGCCCGCCATCACGCCCCAAGTGCCGCAGTTGCGGCCGTCCACCGCGGCGCCGATGCCCTGGCAGGAGTCCTCGACGACGGGGAGCCCGTGCTTCTTGGCGATCTCCATGACGCGCGGCATGTCCGGCGGCTGCCCGCCCCAGACGACGGGCATCAGCGCCTTGGTGCGCGGCGTGATCGCGGCCTCCATCTTCGCGCAGTCGATGACGCCCTTCTCGTCGCAGTCCACGAACACAATCCGCGCGCCCGCGGTCTCGATGGCGCCGGCCGTCGCGACGAAGGTGTTGGCCATCGTGATGACCTCGTCGCCGGCGCCGATGCCGAGCGCCTTCAGCGAGAGGAACAGCGCGTCCGTGCCCGAGCCCACGCCGACCGCGTACTTCGCGCCGATCAGCTTGGCGAACTTCTCCTCGAACTCGGTCAGCGGCTTGCCGAGCGTGAAGTCGCCCGATTGGACGAGCTTCTTGACCTCGGCCAGGGTGTCGTCGATCTCGGCGAACTGGCGGGGCAGGTAGGAGTAGGGGACGCCCTGGGGCTTCGCGGCGGTGGTCATGGTCTCTCCGGGGTCACTTCAACAGCGTCTGGATGAACTTGTACAGGCCCGTGGGGTCCACGGGCTCGCGGTTGCCGACGATCTCGACGGCCATCGCGCCCGCGCAGTTGGCGACCAGGCCCAGCACGTCGGGCGCGAAGCCGCGGTACACGCAGGGGCTCGTGATCGCGAACAGGGCGTCGCCCGCGCCGGTGCGGTCGACGACGCGCGTCGCCAGCGCCGGGGTCTCCTCCCAGCCGCGCGCGGTGAGCACGGCCGAGCCGCGGTGGCCGCGACTGACCAGGAAGGTCGGGGCCTTCAGCGCCTTGCGCAGTTTCGCCGATTCCTCCTGCAGGTCGCCGTAGCGCGAGCGAGCGGCCAGGCGCAGCTCGGGCTCGTCGATCGCGACGTAATCGGCGCGCGCGTAGTTGGTCACGGCGTTGAAGCCGTGGTTGGCGGAGTTCGACTGCGTGTTCAGCGCCAGGAACTTCCTCGAGTGGCTGAGCGCCTGGCGCAGCTTCGGGGTCAGCAGGCCGTGGCCGAAGTCGTTGACGACGACCAGGTCGTGCTTGGACAGGAGCGACTGCAGCTTGGCGCCGAAGGCCTGCTCGTCGCGCTTCTCGATCGGCGAGTCGTCGAGATACTGGATCTCGAACATCTTGGTCATGAAGTTCGGCTCGAGGAAGCGGCGCTTGCGGACCGTCGGACGGTCGGCGGTCCGGTGCGCGTCCATGCGCACGTTGGGGCGCAGCTTGGAGCGGAGGAACTCCTCCTCCTCGTCGTCGGGGCCGACGGAGGTGAGCAGGGTCACCTCGCGGCACAGGCCGGCGAGATGGTTCGCGGTAGCGACGGCGCCGCCGGCGAAGCGCTCGCGCGTGGAGAACTTGGTGGCGACGATGGTGTCCTTCGGGGTCTTGCCGAGCGGGATGCAGTAGAAGTACTCGTCGAGGATCGCCTCGCCGACGACGAGCACCCTCAGGTCGGACAGCCCGCGCAGGCGCGCGACGATCTCGTCGCTCGAATGCTTCTGGCGCATCCGGTGCAGGTATTCCTGCGTCGCCTCTGGATACGAGCTGAAGAAGCGGTTGATCAGGAAGCTGGAGCTGGAGCGGAAGCCGCCTGTGATCACCAGGCGGCCGCCGACGGACTGGACCGCGGCTTCCTCGTCGGAGATCTTTCCGGTGAGGTCGGCGCCCTGGTCGGCGTAATCGGAACCTTTCACGTACAGGTCGGGCTTGAGGAGCTTGATCGTCTCGACCGCGGTCGGCCACTCGTTGAGCGCGACGAAGTCGATGAACTGGACGGCGGCGAGCGTGTCGAGGCGCAGCTGCTGGTTGAAGATCGGGCGGCCCGGCCCCTTGTTGACGAGCTTGTCCGGGGTGATCGTCACGATCAGGATGTCCGCCATCGCGCGTGCTTCTCTGAAATGCACGACGTGGCCGGGATGCATCAGGTCGAAGACGCCGTGGCACATCGCCACCTTCTTCCCGGCCTTGCGCGCCTTCGCCAGCACGGCGGCCAGCTCCTTGAGCGTCTTGATCTTCGGGCTGGGGGCGGTCTTCGTGGTCATTCGGGTTCCTAGCGGCGCGCGGACGGGGTGAGGTTGTCGAACCAGGCCTTCGTGGCCTGTTCGATCGACTGCGGCGTCCACACGGGCGCCGTCTTCCAGTCGTCGAGGCGCTCGAGCATGCGCTTCACGCCCTCCTCGAGGGAGACCTTCGGCTCCCAGCCGAGGACGCGGCGGATCTTGGAGATGTCGGCGAAGGTGCAGTCGGGCTCGCCGGGACGCTTCGGGATGTAAGTCACCGGGCCGCCGAGCAGCTCGACGAGGCGGTTGACGCTGTAGGTGCTGCCGGATCCGACGTTGAACACCTCGCCGCGGGCGTCGGAGTCGGCGGCCGCGACGAGCGCGGCGGCCACGTCCGTGACGAAGGTGAAGTCGCGCGTCTGCTTGCCGTCGCCGACGACCGTGAACGGCTTCCCGTGGATCTTCTGCGCCAGGAACACGCCGAATACGGCGCCGTAGGTGCCCGAGGTCCGCGCGCGCGGGCCGTACACGTTGAAGAAGCGGGTGGAGACGACGGGCATGCCGTAGACCTGGCCCCAGTGCAGGACGAGCTCTTCCCCGAGACGCTTGGTCAGCGCGTACGGGTACTGCGGCTGGATCGGGGCGGTCTCGGGCGTGGGGTACGCGTCGGGGATGCCGTAGCACGACGACGACGCGGCGTAGACGAAGCGCTTCACCTTCGCGGCCCGCGCGGCCTCGAGCACCGATTCGGTGCCGACCACGTTCGCGCGGAAGTAGTCCGTCGGGCGCTCGATCGACGGCACGATGTCGGCCAGCGCGGCCAGGTGGAACACCCGGTCGGCGCCGGCGAAATAGGGCGCGATCTTCGCATGGTCGGCGACGTCGGCCCAGACGACCGAGAGGGCCGGGTTGTCCTTCTGGTGCGCGAGGTTCCGCGGCCCGCCGACGGAGCCGTCGTCGATCGCGACGACCCGCCAGCCGTCGGCGAGCAGGCGGTCGACGAGGTGGCTGCCGATGAAGCCGGCTCCGCCGGTGACGACCGCGCGGCGGCCGCCGCTCATGCGGCGGGCGCGGCCGGGACGGCCTTCATCGTCTTGACGTTGAAGTAGCGCGGGTCGCTGAGGCTGTCGGGCAGCTTGCCGGCCTTGAACGCGCGGCACAGGTCTCGGATCGCGTCCTCGACGGTGCGCTTGGGCTTGAAGCCGATGTCGCGGGCGATCTTGTCGGAGCCGACGTGGTAGGAGCGCAGGTCGTCGGTCGGGCTGGTGACGATCTCGATCGGAGCCTTCTCGGGGAACTCGCTCTCGACGATGGCCTTGACCATCTTCGCCAGGTCGGCGACGGTGTGGTTCTGGTAGCCGGCGTTCCAGACGCCGCCGTCGATCTTCTCGGCCGGGAGCTTCAGCAGCTCGACGTACAGGTCCGAGATGTCTTCGATGTGGATGTTCGGGCGCTTTTGGGAGCCGCCGAACACGGTGATCTGGCGCTTGTTGACCGCGAGGTTGGTCAGGATGTTGACCGCCAGGTCCAGGCGGGTTCGGGGCGAGTAGCCGCAGACGGTCGCGGGGCGGATGACGACGGTCGTGAAGCCCGGCTTCTTCAGGCGCGCGAGGACCTCTTCGCACATCGCCTTGAACTTGCTGTAGTCGGTCAGCGGCTTGAGCGGGTGGGTCTCGTCCACGTTCGGCGACTCGGAGACGCCGTACACGGAGCTCGACGAGGCGTAGATGAAGCGCTTCACGCCGGCCGCCTGGCTGGCGAGCACCATCGGCTCGAAGCAATCGAAGTTGATGGACTTGCCGAGCGCGGGGTCGAGCTCGAAGCTCGGGTCGTTGGAGATGCAGGCGAGGTGGATGACCGCCTCGCAGCCGGCGACGGCCTTCTTGTAGGCGGCGAGGTCGCGCAGATCGGCGGAGACGATCTGCAGGCGCGGGTGGGGCGTCAGGCCCTCGGCGCCGTAGTACATGATGTCGTAGGCGATGACCGTGTGGCCGGCTTCGATGAGCTTCGGGACGAGGACGCAGCCGACATAGCCGGCGGCGCCGGTGACGAGTACTTTCATGATGGGGGGATCCTGCGGCGGAATGCCGCGCTTATATGAGGAATAGTGGCGACGGAGGAGATTTTACGGTTTCCTCGGCCTGACCGTCAAGGCGGGGCGTCCGGAGCGCCTTTTTTGGCTAGAATCTCCGGATGGACTCCCGCGATTTCGTGGTCATCGGCGGCGGCGTGGTCGGCCTGTCGGTCGCGCGCGACTTCGGGTTCTCGGAGCGCACCCGCATCCTGCCCTTCAAGGGGCTGTACCTGTACTCCGACGAGCCCGCGGGCGCCTTCCGCGCGCACGTCTA
>JACQBB010000367.1 GCA_016194625.1 Elusimicrobiota bacterium
AGGAGCAGTTCCTCCTTGCGGGTGCCGGTGCGGTTGATCTCGATGGCCGGGAACATGCGGCGGTCGGCCAGCTTGCGGTCCAGGTACACCTCGGAGTTGCCGGTGCCCTTGAACTCCTCGAAGATGACCTCGTCCATCCGCGAGCCGGTCTCGATCAAGGCGGTGGCCAGGATGGTGAGCGAGCCGCCCTCCTCGACGTTGCGCGCGGCGCCCAGGAAGCGCTTCGGGCGCTGCAGCGAGGTCGCCTCCAGGCCGCCCGACAGCACGCGCCCGGACGACGGCGTGCAGGTGTTGTACGCGCGCGCCAGGCGCGTGATCGAGTCGAGCAGGATGACGACGTCCTTGCCCAGCTCGACCTGGCGCTTGGCCTTCTCCAGCACCATCTCGGAGACCTGCACGTGGCGCTCGGCCGGCTCGTCGAAGGTGGACGCGACGACCTCGCCCTTGATCGTGCGCTGCATCTCGGTGACCTCCTCGGGCCGCTCGTCGATGAGCAGGACGAAGATCACGGTCTGCGGGTGGTTCTTGGCGATCGCGTTGGCGAGCTTCTGCAGGATCACGGTCTTGCCGGTCTTGGGCGGCGCGACGATCAGGCCGCGCTGGCCCTTGCCGATCGGGCAGATCAGGTCCATCAGGCGGGTCGTGACCTCCTCGCGCGTCGTCTCCAGGTGGAAGCGCGCGGTCGGGTGCAGGGCGGTCAGGTTGTCGAAGAGCGGACGGTCCTTGCACTGCTCGGCGTCGATGCCGTTGATCTTCTTGACCTGCAGCAGGGCGAAGAAGCGCTCGCCGTCCTTCGGCGGGCGCACGAAGCCGGCGACCATGTCGCCCTTGCGCAGGCCGAACTTCTTGATCTGCGACGGCGACATGTAGATGTCGTCGGGGCCGGCGAGGTACGAGTAGTCCGGGGAGCGCAGGAACCCGAACCCGTCGGGCAGGACCTCGAGGACGCCCTCGTCGTAGATCATCCCGTTGGCCTTCAGCTGGCCCTCGACGATCTTGGCGATCAGCTCCTGCTTGCGCAGGTTCGACACGCCCTCCAGCTTGAGCTCCGCGGCGATCGCGTTGAGCTGGGCGATCGTCTTCTTGGCGAGCTCGGCGGTCTCGAGGGGTTTCAGCGGCGCGGCCGGGGCGGCGGGCGCCGCGGGCGGCGTCGCGGGATTGGGGGTCTTCGGGTCAGTGGTCTTGGTTTCCATTCGGCGTTCCTCCGTAAAGCAGGGCCAGGCCCGCGTGGACGGCGCGCGTCTTGGCGCGCAGGTCGGCGAGGGTCCCGTCGTTGTCCAGCGTGAGATCGGCGAGGCGGCGCTTGCGCGCGAGCGGCCATTGGGCCGCGACGCGGCGGCGGGCGTCGGCGGCGGAGAGCCCGTCGCGGCGGACGACGCGCTTCAGCTGTTCGGCGGGGCGGCAGGCGACGAGGAGCGTGGCGTCGAACAGCCCGCCGAGACGGGCCTCGAACAGCAGCGGCACGTCGACGACCACGACGCCTTGAAGACGGGAGATGAGCCTTCGCGCCTCCTTGAGGATGAGAGGGTGCGTGACGCGCTCCAGTTTCGTCCGGGCCGCCTTGGAACGGAAGACTTTGGCGCCCAGCTTCCGCCGATCGATCCTCCGGGACCCTTTTTCCAACACCTCCAGGCCGAACGCCTTCACGATGGCCTTATAGGCGTCGCCCCCCGGCCGCGCCTGCTCGCGCGCGATCTGGTCGAGGCTCAGCGTGGACGCCCCGGCCTTCTCGAACTCGGCGAGCGCGGTCGATTTCCCCGTCCCGATCCCGCCGGTCAGCCCGACGACGAAGCGCTTCGGCTTCAACTCGGCTTGTTCCTCCGCGAGTAGCGCGCCATGACCTCGCGCTCGTCGGCGGACAGGGACTCCAGCCCCGTCGCCAGGATCTTGTCGAGGATGCGGTCCACCTCGGCCATCTCGTCCTCGGCCGCGGGCGACGCGGCGGGACGCGCCGGGGAGCGGCGCGGGGCCGGACGCGGCGCGGGCTCGTCCCCGTCGCGCTCCCACAGGCCCTTCCAGAAGCCCTTGGCCTGGATCTTCAGCACCCACCACCAGCGGATGTAGAACCAGCCGGTGACCATGCCGCCCAGGTGCGCGAAGCGCGCGATGCCGGGCGTGGAGCCGGTGGCGCCGGCGAAGAACTCGAGCGCGCCGAACAGGATGGCCATGTGCGCGGCCTTCACCGGGATCAGGAAATACAGGTAGACGACCGCGTCCGGGTACAGCATCGCGAACGCGACGAGCAGGCCGTACACGGACCCCGACGCGCCGATCACGGGCGTCAGCGAGTGCGGGGACAAGGCCGTGCTGGTCAGCGCCGCGCCGACGCCGCACAGGAAGTAGTACTTGAGGAACTCGGCGCCGCCCCACTGCGACTCGACGGGCATGCCGAACATCCACAGCGCGAACAGGTTGAACACCAGGTGCCAGACGTTGCCGTGCAGGAACAGGTAGGTGAACGGCTGCCAGATCCAGCGGTCGAAGACGAGGTGCTGGGGCACCAGGCCGAACATGTCGTGGATCGCTCCGCCGCCGACCAGCTTGGCGACGAGGAAGCCGGCGATGTTCGCCAGGATCAGTCCCTTGATCGTCGGGGGCATCGAGCCGAAGTCCACGGGGTCGTGGCGGAAGACGCGGGTCACTTGAGCTTCTCCATGTCCTGCCAGTTCGGGCCGGCCTTCGCCTCGGCGATCAGGGGCACGCGCAGCGTCACGGCCCCCTCCATCACGCCGCGCGCCCAGTCCGCGAACTCCGCCGCCTCGGCCTTGTCGGCCTCGAACAGAAGCTCGTCGTGGACCTGGAGGAGCATCACGGCGCCGCGCTTGCCCTTGGCGAGGTCCTTGGCGATCTCCAGCATCGCCAGCTTGATGATGTCGGCCGAGCCGCCCTGGATCGGCGTGTTGCGCGCGGCGCGCTCGGTGAACTGGCGCAGGGCGGCGTTCTTCGCGGCCAGGTCCGGGAGCCAGCGCACGCGCCCGAGCAAGGTCCGCACGGAGCCGTCCTTCTTGGCCTGCGCGAGGTTCTTCTCGACCCACGCCGACACGCCGGGATAGCGCTCCAGGTACTTCTTGATGTAGGCCGCGGCCTCAGCCTGGGAGATGCCGAGCTGGGCCGACAGGCCGAAAGCGGTCTGGCCGTACACGATGCCGAAATTGATCGCCTTGGCCGCGCGGCGCTGGTCGACGGTGACCTTGTCGGGGTCCAGGTGGAACATCTCCGCGGCGGTGCGGCGGTGGATGTCCTCGCCGGTCTTGAACGACTCGATCAGCGCCTCGTCGCCGGACTCGTGCGCGAGCACGCGCAGGTCGATCTGCGAGTAGTCCAGCGAGACGAGGACGCGGCCCTTCGGCGCGACGAAGGCGCGGCGGATGCGGCGGCCGGCCTCGGTGCGGATCGGGATGTTCTGCAGGTTCGGGTCGAGGCTGGACAGGCGGCCGGTCAGCGTCCCGGTCTGGTCGAAGGTGGTGTGCACGCGCCCGGTCTTCGGGTCCAGGCGCTGGAGCAGGCCCTGCACGTAGGTGGACTCGAGCTTGGCGGTCTCGCGGTACTCCAGGATCTTTCCGGGCAGGGCGTGCTGGGCGGCCAGCGCCTGCAGGGTCTCCTCGTCCACCGAGCGGCCGCCCTTCGCGGTCTTGTGCAGGACGGGCAGGCCCAGCTTGTCGAACAGGACCTCGCCGACCTGCTTGGGCGACTGCGGGTTCAGCGGCGCCCCGGCCAGGCCGTCGATCTCCTTCTGCAGGCCGACGAGCGTGGCCGCGAACTCCTTCGAGAGGTCCTTCAGATAGCCCTCGTCGACGAGCACGCCCGCGCGCTCCATGTCGCGCAAGACGGCCGAGAGCGGCATCTCGACCTTTTCAAAAAGGTCGAGGACCTTGGTCTCCTTCATCTTGGCGACGAGCGCCTCGCGGCCCAGAGCGGCGGACGCGCGGGCCAGCGCGGCCTCGGCGGCGTCGGCGGCCTTCGGGTCCTTCGCGGCGCCCGGGTCGAGGCAGTACGCGGCCAGCTTCGCGTCGAAGTCGGGACCGGCGAGCGTCAGGCCCGCGGCGTCCAGGGCGGCGCGCGCGGCCTTCAGGTCCCAGCCGACCTTCAGCGCCTTGGACGACAGCGCGGCGACGGCGGCCTTCTCGCGGGCGCCGGCCTCGTCGAGCACGGCGACGCGCCCGTCCTCCAGCCCCACGCCGACGCGCACGCGCGAGGTGGTCAGCAGTTCCCCCTCGCCGGCGGAATCGGCGACGGCGGCGACGACGACGGCCTCGGCCTTCGCGAGCTCCTTGACGATCGCCTTCAGCTCGACGGCCGTCGCGGTCTCGTTCGGCAGGGACGCGGAGCCGCCGCGCGACGGGGCCGGCGGCGGCGCGGACGCCGGGTTCCCCGCGGGGAGCGGCGCCCCCAGGTCCTTGGCCAGCGAGCGGAACTCGAACTTCTCCAGCCCCTCGGCCAGCTTCGCCGGGTCGGGAGCGACGACCTTGCAGTCCTCGGGCTCGGCGTCGAGCGGGACCTTCTCGTCGAGGGCGATGAGGTCGAGCGAGAGGTCGGCGGTCTCCTCGCCGTCCTTGAGCGCCTGCGTCAGCTTGGGGGTCAGCGCCTTGTCGCCCTTCTTGGCCGCGGCGATCGCGCCCTTGAGGGAGCCGTACGCCTTGATCAGCTTCACCGCGCCGACGGGACCGACGCCCTTCAGGCCCGGCACGTTGTCCGACGAGTCGCCGACGATGGCCAGGTAGTCGCGCACCGACGCGGGCGGGATGCCGAACTTCTCCTCGACCTGGGGCGGATCCATCCACTGGTCCTTGGAGACGTTGAAGACGCGGATCCCGGGGCCCACCAGCTGCAGAGCGTCCTTGTCCCCCGTGACCAGCACGGCGTCCCAGCCGTGCTTGACGGCCTTGCGCGCCATCGTCGCCATCACGTCGTCGGCCTCGAAGCCGGGCTTCTCGATGCACTTGAAGCCGAGCGTCTCCGCGAGCGGCTTGGCGCGTCCCAGCTGGGCGATCAGGTCCGGGTCGATCTCCTTGCGGGTCGCCTTGTACTTCTCGTACTTCTTGTGGCGGAAGGTCGGCCCGGGCGTGTCGAAGCAGACGGCGATCGCCTCCGGCTTGTCGCGGCGGAGGATCTGGATCAGCGTGCGCGCGAACCCGTACAAGGCGCCGACCGGCGCTCCCTTGGAGTCCGTCAGCGGAGGGAGCGCGTGATAGGCCCTGTGAAGGTAGGCGTGGGCGTCGACGAGGTAAAGACGGGGTTTCATCGACCGGAGGTCGAAAGGGGACGGCGGGACGGCGACGGCGGCGTCTTAGGCGAGGAGACCGTCGAGGAGCTTCTTGATGTCGGCCTTCGACTGGACGCCGACGCGCTGCTCGACGAGCTTCCCGCCCTTGAAGAACAGAAGGGTCGGGATCGCGGAGATGCGGAAACGGCCGGGGGCGTTCGGATGGTCGTCGGTGTTCAGCTTGGCGACCTTCACCTTGCCCGAGTACTCCTTGGCGATCTCCTCGACGACCGGCGAGAGCATCCGGCACGGACCGCACCAGGGCGCCCAGAAGTCGACCAGCACGGGCTGGGCGGACTCGAGGACTTCCTTGTCGAAAGAATCGTCGGTCAGCTGGATCTCGGCCATCGGGATGTCTCCAAGGGGGAACGTCTTGAGTCGATGATAGCAGGCCCGACGGGCGAGCGTCAAGCCGGGCGGGTCAGAACGTCGGCGGGACGAACGTCGGTTCCTCGCGCTTCTGCTGCTTCTCGAGCCGGCGCTTCTCGCGCTCGAACTCCTCGCGCTGGCGGCGCTCCTTCTCCTCCGACTCGAGGCGCTGGCGCTCCGCCTTCTGGTCGGCCTCGCGCTGGAGCCGGGCGACCTCCTCGCGGTGCTTGCGGTCGGCCTCCTCCTGCGCGGCGGCCAGGCGCTTCTTCTCCTCCTCCATGCGCTTGGCCTCGTCGGCGAGGCGCTGGGACTCGGCGGCGCGCTTGGCCTCCTCCTCCTTCTTGGCGGCCTCCAGCTTCTCGGCCTCGGCCTTCTTCTGCTTGGCCAGCGCGATGTCCAGGCCGGGCACCAGCGCGAAGGGCGTGGCGTTCTCCGCGGAGCCCAGCATCAGGTTCGGGCTCTGGGTCACGCCCAGCGCGTGAGCCTCGTCCTCGACGGCGGGCTTGATCTTCTTGAACATCGGCACCAGCGCCGCCTGGCCCTCGTGGAGCGACTTCAGGAAGTGATAGGTGAGGATGCCGTGCTTGCGGTCCGGCGACGAGGTCGAGATCTGGTTGGGCTGGGTCGCGGTCAGGACCGCCATCTTCGCCGCGATCGCGCCGATGGGCACGATGTTGCTGACCAGCGGGCGCGCGCCCTTGGCCAGCACCGAGCGCCCGCCCGCGCCCGAGAAGCACGAGTCCAGCACGACGATGACCTCGGACGCCGGGAGCTTGCCCAGCCGCTCGTACAGCCGGTCGATGGGGTAGCCGGTGCTCTGCAGGTCGTTGGGGTCGCCGTCGTAGGGCAGAAGGTAGGCGCGCGGATGCTCCGGGTCGGACAGGTCCGGCGAGCCGTGGCCCGAGTAGTACACGAACACCTTGCCGTCGGGCTTGGCCACCTCTCCCAGCCAGCGCACGCCCTTCGAGAAGTCCGTCATCGTCGCGCGGTCGTTGGTCATCAGGCGGACGTTGGACTCGCGGAAGCCGAGCGACTTCAGGTAGGCCTTCACCAGCGCCGCGTCCTCGGCCGAGTAGGTGGACGCCGCCTCGATGTCGCGGTACTTCTCGATGCCGATGACCAGCGCGAAGTCGTGCTCGCGCGTCTCCAGGCCGAAGTCCGGAGGCGTGTCCACGTCGTCCTTCGACGGGCCGGGGTCGGCCCACGCCCCCCCGGGAAGCAGAGAAGCCGCCAGGACGAGGACCGCGAGCCCAACTCCCACGTCTCTCGCGCTCATCATGGCGGCTCCCTCTCTTCTCCCGGCCTAGCTTCCTTTTCTTAGTCTACCC
>JACQBB010000302.1 GCA_016194625.1 Elusimicrobiota bacterium
ACGCGGCGCAGCGCGTTGCCGACCGTGTGGCCGTAGCCGCGCTCGTAGGGCTCGGCGACGAACTTGGCGTAGCTGTCCGACATCGTCTTCTCGTCGACGGACAGCTTCTGCGGGAGGATGAGTTCTTTGTAAGCCATTCTTGAGTCTCCGGTTGAGAACTTTGTTGGGGCCGTTTCTTAAGGAATATTACTCGCGATTTATCGCGAGTAATACTCAATGATGAGCTGGTCGTTGATGGGGAAGGACATCTCGGCGCGCTCCGGGATGCGGAGCACCTTGGCCGAGAGCTCGCCCTCGCTGAACTCGAGGAAGCTCGGACGGTTGTTGAGCTTCTTCGCGGTCTCGAGGCTGAGCTTCACGCCGACGTTCTCCTTGAGCTTGCCGTTCAGGGAGACGACGTCGCCGGCCTTCACCGGATACGACGGGATGTTGACCTGCTTGCCGCCGACCTTGATGTGGCCGTGCTTGACGAGCTGGCGCGCGGTCTTCAGCGACGTCGCCAGTCCGGAGCGGCGCACGATGTTGTCCAGGCGCATCTCCAGGGAGCGCAGCAGATGGTCGCCGGACGCCTCGCGGGCCTCGGAGGCGTTGGCCGCCGCGCGCGCGAACGGGCGCTCGTTCATCTGGATCATGCGGCGGAGCTTCTGCTTCTCGCGCAGGCGGATCGAGTAGGCGGAGGGCTTGCCGCGCTGAGGCTTGGCCATGCCCGGGATGCCGGGCTTCTTCTCGAGCACGCACTTCGTGTAGCACTTGTCGCCCTTGAGGAACAGCTTCTGCTGTTCGCGGCGGCACAGCTTGCAGACGGCGTCGGTATAGCGGGACATCTCTTACACCCTCCTGGCTTTCGGGGGACGGCAGCCGTTGTGCGGGATCGGCGTGACGTCCTTGAGGCTGACGACGAGGAGACCGGCGGCGCCCAGAGAGCGCACGGCCGTCTCGCGGCCCGGTCCGGGGCCCTTGATGTACACGGCGACCTGCTTGACGCCCATCTCGACCGCCTTCTTGGCGACCTTGCTGGCCGTCACGCCGGCCGCGAAGGGCGTGCCCTTCTTCGTGCCGCGGAAGCCGGAACCGCCGGCCGTCGCCCAGGCGAGGACGTCGCCGCGGTCGTCGGTCAGGGTCACGATCGTGTTGTTGAAGGAGCACTGCACGTGCACCTTCGCGAAAGACACGGAACGCCTCATGGTCTTGCGCGGAGCCGCCGAAGGCGCGGCCTTCGCAGCGGCGGGGGTTTTTTCGTCAGCCATAGTCACTCTCTCCTAGGACCTTACGCCTTGCCGGTGGGCGACGCGGCCTTGCCCACGCCGACCGTCTTGCGGCGGCCGCGGCGGGTGCGGGCGTTCGTGCGCGTGCGCTGACCGCGGGCGGGCAGGCTGCGGCGGTGCCGGTGGCCCCGGTAGGAGCCGATCTCGGTGAGGCGCGACATGTGCGCCTGGGTCTCGCGGCGCAGGTCGCCCTCGATCTTGTACTCCTTCGTCAGGAGGTTCTGGATCAGACCGATCTGCTGCTCGGTCAGGTCCTTCACCCGGACGTCGGGCTTGACCACGCCGCTCAGCTTCGCCATGACCTCTTTCGCGCGGGACTTGCCCACGCCGTAAAGGTAGGTCAACGCCACGTCGATCCGCTTGTTCTTCGGAAGGTCGACACCGGACACACGCGCCATACTGTTATTCTCCTTTGGTCCTTACGAAATCTTTCAGCCCTGACGCTGCTTATGCTTCGGGTTCGAGCACAGGACGCGGACGACGCCGTTGCGCTTGACGATCTTGCACTTCTGGCAGATGGGCTTCACGCTCGCTCTGACTTTCATCTCATTACTCCCGATAGGTGATGCGTCCCCGCGACAGGTCGTACGGGGACAGCTCGATGCGGACCTTGTCGCCGGGCAGGATCTTGATGTAATGCATGCGCATCTTGCCGGAGATGTGGGCCAGCACGACTTTTCCCGGGGCGATCTCGACGCGGAACATCGCGTTCGGGAGGGCTTCCAGGATGCTTCCTTCGACTTCGATCTTCTCTTCTTTCGTCATGATCAAATCTTGGACGGCAGGGTCAGGATCTCGTGGCCGTTCTCGGTCACGGCGACGGTGTGCTCGAAGTGGGCGGACAGCTTGCGGTCCTTGGTGACCGCGGTCCAGCCGTCCTCGAGGGTCACGACCTCGGGGCCGCCGAGGTTGACCATCGGCTCGATGGCGAGCGTCATGCCGGCCTTCAGGCGCGGGCCGGAGCCGGCCTTGCCGTAGTTCGGCACCGGCGGCTCCTCGTGGAGCGCGCGGCCGATGCCGTGGCCGACGAACTCGCGGACGACGCCGTAGCCCTCGGCCTCGGCGCGCGCCTGCACGGCCGCGCCGATGTCGCCGATGCGGGCGCCGGCCTTGACCGCGGCGATGCCGGCGTCGAGCGACTCGCGCGTGACGCGGATGAGCTTGGCGGCGTCTTCGGAGATGCGGCCCACGCCGACGGTGACGGCGGAGTCGCCGTAGAACCGGTCGACGATCGCGCCGAAGTCCAGGCCGACGATGTCGCCGTCCTTGAGCGCGCGCTTCGGCGACGGGATGCCGTGCACGACCTCGTGGTTGATGGACACGCAGATGACGCCGGGGAAGCCGTGGTAGTTCAGGAACGCGGGCTTGGCGCCGCGCTTCTTGAGCTCCTCGCGCGCGATCTGGTCGATCTCGCCGGTGGTCAGACCGGGCTTGACGAGGCCCTGGAGCACGACGAGGATGTCGGCGACGACGGCGCCGGCCTGCCGCATGACGGCCAGCTCCGCGGGGCTCTTCACCTCGACGGCTTTCTCCATGAACATGCTCAGACCGCCGCCCCGATGAGAGCGGACAGCTCCGCCTCGACGGCCGCGGGATCGCGGTTCGCGTCGACTTCCTTCAGGATCTGCTCGCCCTTGTAGTAGGCGACGAGCGGGTGCGTCTGGTCCTCGAAGACCATCATGCGCTTCTGGGCGGTGGCCTCGGAGTCGTCGGGGCGCTGGACGACCTGGCCGCCGCACTTGTCGCAGACGCCCTCGGCCTTCGTCGGGGAGGTCAGGACGTTGTAGACCGCGGCGCAGCTCTTGCAGACGCGGCGCGAGGTCATGCGCTTGACCGCCTCGGCGAGCGGGAGGGTCAGCGACACGACGAGGTTGACCTCCGTGCCGCTCTGCTTCAGGATGTCGGTCAGGCCGTGGGCCTGGTCGACGGTGCGCGGGAAGCCGTCGAGGATGTACTTGCCGCCGGGCTGGATCTTGCCCGCGACGACCTCGATGGTGACGGCGTCGGGGACGAGCTTGCCGGACTTCAGGTAGCCCTCGACCTTCTTGCCGAGCTCCGTGCCCTGGGCGATCTCGGCGCGGAAGATGTCGCCGGTCGACAGGTGCGTGAAGCCGAGCTTCTGCGACAGGCGCGCGGCCTGCGTGCCCTTGCCCGAGCCCGGAGCGCCGAGGAGGATGACGATCACTGCTGGACGCCCCCCGCGCTCTGCTCGCCGATGTTGAACCAGCGGCCCTGGATGCGGCCCTTCTTGAGGAAGCCCTCGTAGTGGCGCATGATCATCTGCGCCTCGATCTGGCCCATCGTGTCGAGGGCCACGCCCACGACGATGAGCAGGGAGGTGCCGCCGAAGAAGAACGGGACGCTGAAGTTGCGGCGCAGGACGTCGGGCAGGACCGCGATCGCGGCGACGAACAGCGCGCCGCCCAGGGTGATGCGCTCGAGCACCCACTCGATGTACTTGGCCGTCGGCTCGCCGGGACGGATGCCGGGGATGAAGCCGCCCGACTTCTTGAGGTTCTCGGCCAGGTCCTCGGGGTTGATCGACACCGAGTTGTAGAAGTAGCAGAAGAAGATGATCAGCGCCGCGTACACCGCGTCGTACGCCCAGTTGCCGCGGTTCATGATCTCCATGACCTGCTGGCCCCAGCCGGTCTGCGGGAAGAACTGGGCGATGGTCATCGGGACGGCCAGCAGGGACACCGCGAAGATGACCGCGATGACGCCGGACTGGTCGACCTTCAGCGGCAGGTAGCTCTGCGCCCCGCCGTACATCCGGCGGCCGACGACGCGCTTGGCGTACTGCACGGGGATCTTGCGCTGGGCGGTCTCGACCCAGACGACGGATACGATGACCGCGACCAGGGCGGCGACGATGGCGAGCGCGGTGAACAGGCCGATCTCTTCCAGGCGGACGAGCTCGAACAGGCTCATCGCGCCGGTCGGGATGCGCTCGACGATGCCGGCGAAGATGCTCAGCGACACGCCGTTGCCGATGCCCATCTCGGTGATCTGCTCGCCGAGCCACATCACGAAGATGGTGCCGGCGGTCAGCGTCAGGACGGTGATGCAGTAGAAGAACCAGTCGGGGTTCGGGACCACGGGGATGCCGCCGGGAACGGGCATCTTGGTGATCGCGAGCGTCAGGCCGAAGCTCTGGAAGATGGCCAGGAACAGCGTCAGGTAGCGCGTGTAGTTGTTGAGCTTGCGCCGGCCCAGCTCGCCTTCCTTGGCGAGGCGGTCCAGCACCGGGAACACGTGCGCGCCCTGCAGCAGGCTGACGATGATCGAGGCGTTGATGTACGGCATCACGCCCATCGAGAAGATCGAGAAGCGCCCGAGGGCGCCGCCCGAGAAGGTGTTCAGGAAGCCGAGCAGGCTGCCCGACTGGGCGTTGAAGATGGCCCGGATCGCGTCGCCGTTGACGCCCGGGATCGGGATGGACGCGCCGACGCGGAAGAGCGCCAGGGCTCCCAAGGAGAAGCCGATGCGCTTGCGCAGGTCGGGGACGTCGAACAGATCGGCGATGCCGGCCATCTTAAGCCTTCAGGACCTCGGCCGTTCCGCCGGCCTTCTCGATCTTGGCCTTGGCGCTCGCCGAGAACGCGTGCGCGGAGACCTTCAGCTTGCGCTTCAGTTCGCCGTCGCCCAGGACCTTCACGGGGCGCTTGCCCTTGACCAGGCGGTGCACGCGCAGGTCGTCCAGGCCGATCTCGGTCTTGTTCTTGAAGACGCGCTCGAGCGTCTCGAGGTCGACGAGCTGGTACGTGACCTTGAACATGCCGTTGGTGAAGCCGCGCTTCGGGATGCGGCGCAGCAGCGGGGTCTGACCGCCCTCGAAGCCGACGAGCTTGCCGTCGCCGGAGCGGGAGCGCTGGCCCTTCTGACCGCGGGTCGCGGTCTGGCCGGTGCCGGAGCCTTCGCCCATGCCGAGGCGGATGCGCTTGCGGCGCGCGCCGGGCGTCGGCTCGAGGTTCGAGAGAGTGATGGGGGTCGTGGTGGTCATGGCGTTTTATCCGCTGGGCTTACTTGCCGCGCAGCTTGGCGATGTCTTCCTTGGTGCGGAGCTGCTTGAGGGCCTCGAAGGTCGCTCCGACGGTGTTGAACGGGTTCGACGAGCCGAGGCTCTTGGTCAGGACGTTCTTGATGCCCGCGGCCTCGAGGACCGCGCGCACACCGCCGCCCGCGATGACGCCCGTGCCGGGCGCCGCCGGCTTCATCCAGACCACGCCGGAGCGGTACTTCGCGACGATCTCGTGCGGGATCGTGTCGCCGACCATCGGGAACTTCACGATGGCCTTGCGGGCCGACGCGTTGCCCTTCATGATCGCGGCCTGGACTTCCTTGGCCTTGCCGAGCCCGTAGCCCACCGAGCCGGCGCTGTCGCCGACGACGACGAGCGCGGAGAACGAGAAGCGCTTGCCGCCCTTGACGACCTTCGCCACGCGGTTGATCGCGACGACGGTCTCCTTGAAGCCGCCTTCCTCGCGCGGGTTGTCGCGGCGCGGGCCGCGGCGCGGGCCGCGGCGGTCTCCGCCGCGATCGCCGCCGCGCTGGTCGCGCTCGGCTCCGGGCTGAGGCTGAGGAGGGACGGGCTGCTGGGGGACCGGCTGGGTTTCGGTGCTCATCAAGATTCTCCGTTAGAACTCGAGTCCGCCGGCGCGGGCGGCGTCGGCCAGGGCCTTCACGCGGCCGTGGTAGACGTACGCTCCGCGGTCGAACATGACCTGCTTCACGCCGGCCTTGATCGCCTTCGCCGCGATCGCCTCGCCGACCTTCTTGGCGGCGTCGATGCTCTTGGCGGACTTGGCGGCCTTCTTCAGGTCCTCATCGAGCGAGGAGGCGGCGGCGAGGGTCACGCCCTTCGCGTCGTCGATCACCTGCGCGTAGATGTACTTCAGGCTGCGGTGCACCGACAGGCGCGGGCGCTCGCCGCGGTGCTCGAACAGACGCTTGCGGTTGGCGTTGCGGCGGTGCTCATAACGGGTCCACTTGTC
>JACQBB010000303.1 GCA_016194625.1 Elusimicrobiota bacterium
CACCGAGCCCTTGACCGCGCGCGCGACGAGCTCGGCCGGGGTCAATGTCCCGTCCGAATAGATGGAGTGGCAGTGCAGCTCGACGCGGGGCAAGGAGGTTCGTCCCCTAGACGGCCACGACTTCCTTGATCTCGGGGATCTCCTGGCGGATCATCCGCTCGACGCCGCCCTTCAGCGTCGCCGTCGAGCTCGGGCAGGACCCGCAGGCCCCGCTGAGCGTCACCTTGACGATCCCGCTCGCCTCGTCCACCGCGACCAGCGAGATGTTCCCGCCGTCGGACTGGATGTACGGCCGGATCTTGTCGAGGACCTTCTCCACGCGCTCGTAAGTCGTCATAGGCTCCTCCTTCACCGTCCCGCGAGCTTCTCGAGCCACGCGGGCGCCGCGCCGCAGTCGGCGGGCTTCTGCTCTAGAATGGCGGCCAGCGTCACGCTCTCGAAGTAGCCCGTGACCAGCGCGCCCAGCTTCTGCCAGACCGGCGAGATCGTGCAGCCGCCCTGGTGGCGGCAGTCCTTCGTGCCGCCGTCGTACTTCTCGCACACGTCCTCGAAGACGTCGCCGTCCACGGCGCGCACGACCTGGCCGAGCGTGATCTCCGCCGGCGGCTTCGACAGCGCGTAGCCGCCCGCGCTGCCGCGATGGCTGGTGACCAGGCCGGCGCGGCGCAGCTTCACCAGGATCTGGCTGACGTAGTCCGCCGGGACGTTGTCGGACTCCGCGAGGCGCTCGGCCGGCACCGGGGCCTGGCCGTAGGCGCGCGCGAGGTTCGTCATCAGGCGCGTCGCGTACTCGATCGAGCTCGTGATCCTCATTCGGTCCTCAGTACAGCCCCAGCTGCTCCTTCGCGTCCTCGGTCGCCATCGTGCGGGGGTCCCAGGTCGGCGCGAACACCAGGTCCACGTCGACCTCCTTGACGCCCGGGATGCGCGCGAGCGCCGAGTGCGTCGAGGCCAGCAGCATCGGCCCGTACGGGCACGCCGGCGAGGTCAGGCTCATCTTCACCTTGACCGACAGGCCCTTCTCGCCCTGGCCGATCTCGGCGCCGTAGATCAGGCCCAGGTCGACGATGCTCATGCGGATCTCGGGGTCGTACACCGGCTGGAGCGCGGCGCCGATCTGACGGAAGGTCACGCCCGGGGCGGTCGTCGTCGCCATGTCAGGCCTCCTTCGCCGGGGCCGCGTCCAGGCCTTGGGCGATCGTGTTCCAGGCGAGCGTCGCGCACTTCACGCGCAGCGGGAACTTGCGCACGCCCTCGAGAGCGGACAGCGCCTCCAGGTCCTCGGGCAGCGAGGACACCGGCGCGTTCTCCAGCATCATCTTCTTGAACGCCTTCACCAGCTCGCGGACCTTCTCCTCGGACTTGCCCTCGAGCGCCTCGCCCATCATCGCCGCCGAAGCCTGGCTGATCACGCAGCCGTGGCCGGCGTAGCGCAGCTTGGCGACCTTGCCGCCTTCGCGCGTCGCGGTGATCTCCAGCTCGTCGCCGCAGACGGGGTTGATGCCGTGCGCGCGCACGTCGGCCGGGTCGAGCTTGCCCTTGCGGGTCGTCGACCGGAAATAATCGAGGAGCACCTCGCGATACAGGTCCTGCAGTTCCGCGTCGCCTTCCATCCTAGTGAACCCCCGCCTTGACCGGGATCTTGAAGAAGTCGAGCGTGCGCTTGAGCGCGCGGCCCAGCGCCTCGACCTCGGAGTCGTCGTTGTAGAGGTAGAAGCTCGCGCGCGCGGTCCCGCCGCACTGGAGCTTGTGCATCAGGGGCTGGCAGCAGTGGTGGCCGACGCGCACCGCGACCCCTTCCAGGTCGAAGATCGTGCCCACGTCGTGCGGATGCAGGCCCGGCACGTTGAACGAGACGACGCCGGAGCGCCTGGCCGGGTCCTTCGGGCCCAGCACGGTGACGCCGTGCTCCTCGAGCAGGGCCTTCGCCTTGGCGGCGAGACGGTCCTCGTGCTCGCGGATCGCGTCCAAGCCGACGGCCGACAGGTAGTCCAGCGCCGGTCCGAAGGCGACCTGGTCGGCGTAATTGGGCGTGCCCGCCTCGAACTTGTACGGGAGCGCGTTCCAGGTGGACTTATCGAGCGTCACGCGCGAGATCATGTCGCCGCCGCCCAGGAACGGGTCCATCGCGTCGAGCAGCTCCTCGCGGCCCCACAGCACGCCGATGCCCGTCGGGCCCAGCATCTTGTGCGCGGAGAACGACGCGAAGTCGGCGCCCCAGGCCTTCAGGTCCATCGGCCGGTGCGGCGCCCACTGGCAGGCGTCCACCGACACCGTCGCGCCGGCGGCCTTGCCCATCTTGATGAGCTCGAGGACCGGGTTCACGGTGCCGATCGCGTTCGACAGCGCGGTGAAGGTGAACAGCCTCGGGCCTTCGGCGAGCAGCTTGCGGCAGGCGTCCATGTCGAGCGTGCCGTCGGGCAGCACCGGGACGTACTTGACCGCGACGCCGCGGTCCGCGGCCAGCAGCTGCCACGGGACGATGTTCGAGTGGTGCTCCATCTCCGTCGAGAGCACGAGGTCGCCCTTCTTGAGGAACTTGCGGCCCCAGGCGTGCGCGATCAGGTTCAGCGACTCGGTCGCGTTGCGCGTGAAGACCAGCGTCTCGGGCTTCGGCGCGCCGACGAAGGCCGCCAGCTTGGCGCGGACGGCCTCGGCCATGTTCGTCGACTCCTCGGAGAGCGTGTGCACCCCGCGGTGGACGTTGGCGTTGTTCGTCGAGTAGAACGAGGAGAGCGCGTCGATGACGGACTTCGGCTTCTGCGTCGTCGCGGCGTTGTCCAGGTAGACGAGCGGCTTGCCGCGCACGACGCGCTTCAGGATCGGGAAATCGGGGCGGAGCTTCGCGGGGTCCAGGCGGCTCATCGGGCGGCCTCCTCGGCGGCTTCGGGCATGCGGCCGTGCAGCGCGTCGATGAGCGCCGCGCGCAGCGGCTCCAGGCCCACGCGCTCGACCATCTCGGAGCCGAACGCGTACACGAGCATGCGCCGCGCCTCGGCCTCGCCGACGCCGCGCGAGCGCAGGTAGAACATCGACTCGGCCGACAGCTGGCCGACCGCGCCGCCGTGCTTGCAGATCACGTCGTCGGCCAGGATCTTGAACTCGGGGTTGGTGTTGACGCGCGCGTCCTCGGAGAGCAGGAGGTTGCGGTTGTACACCTGCGCGTCGGTCTTCTGCGCGCCGGGCTTCACCAGGATCAGCCCGTCGAAGACGAAGCGCGACTTCTGGTCGAGCACCGCCTTGTGCAGCTGGCGCGTCGTGCCGCCGACCGCCGCGTGCTCGACGAGCGAGTGGGCGTCGGCGAACTCGGAGCCGGAGAGCAGCGTCAGCCCGTTGAGGGCGCACTCGGCGCCCTCGCCGGCCAGGCGCGCGCGCAGGTCCTCGCGCGCGAAGAGGCCGCCGAGCTGGAAATTGTGCGACTCGTAGCGGGCGCGGGAGGCGAGCTCGACTTCCACGGCGGAGGTCAGCCGTCCTTGAGAGCCCTCGCGGACGACGCGGTAATGCTTGAGCGCGGAACCCTCTCCCAGGACGACCTGGACGCGGAGGTTCTTCCACGCCGGCGCGTCGCCGAAGGACAGGGACTCCTCGACGACCTCGGCGGAGGCGCCGGGCTCCAGCACGATCAGCACGCGCGCGTGCGCGGCGAGCGCGCGGCCCGCGGTCTCGGCGAGGTGGATCAGGTGGATGGGCTTGTCGACGCGGACGTGCCGGGCGACGCGCACGACCAGGCCGTCGCGCGCCGTCGCCGCGGCGAGCGCCGCCAGCGGCAGGTCGGCGGGCGCCGGGCGGTCCAGCAGCGCCTTCAGGTCGACGGCGTCGGCGAGCGGCTCGACGCGGACCCCC
>JACQBB010000291.1 GCA_016194625.1 Elusimicrobiota bacterium
CGAGGCGCGGCGGTTCTTGGTCATGTTGGTCTCCACGCGATAAGTATAGGGAGGAGACGCGGGAGCGGCCGGGGTCTTATGGGCTACGGGGAAACGATAAAGGCCCTACGGCGCGCGGCCTTCGATGGGCCTACGCGGCTTGGGTCCTGCGGTCCACTTCGGTCCAGTCCACGTGCTTGAACCGGCGGTGGCCCCACAGCGACTGCGCGGGGTTGGCGCGCATCCAATCCTCGACGATGGTGGCCAGGCGCTGATTATCGTCCGCGTCGCTGTCGGAGAGGACGAACTCGGGCTCGACCGTCACCACGATGACGCCGTCCTCGCCGCGGCGCGCGCTGACCGGCAGGATCGCGGCGCCGGTGCGGCGCGCCAGCGGCGCGACGGCCGAGAGCGTGTCCACCATCACCCCGAACAGCCGCAGCGGCGAGCCCATCGGCGGCGGCATGTACTGGTCCATCACGAACACCACGCCGCCCCCGGCGCGGACGTGCTTCATCACCGTCGGCATCGTGCGCGGCTGGTAGGCGGCGGTCACGCCGGTGGTCAGGCGGACCTTCTCCAGCCAGTCGTGCAGCCAGCGGGGCTTGAGGTTGCGCGTCACGATCAGCACCGGCATGCCGTGCAGGCCGCCGATGCCCGCGCAGAACTCCCAGTTGGCGATGTGCGTGGAGACGAACAGCACGCCCTTGCCGCGCGCCTTGGCCGCCTCCCAGCGCTCCAGGCCGACCACGCGCGCGTTCTTCTCCAAGTAGCGCGCCCAGTGGCCGGGGACGGGGGAGAACATGTGCGACAGCTCTAAAATGAGCACGCCGTAATGCTCGAAGTTCTCGCGCAGGAGCTTCTTCCAGCCCGCCGGCCCCAGCTCGGGCAGGCAGCGGCGGATGTTCTCGGCGGCGATGGCCGGGCGCTTGCGGTCCACCAGCAGGGCCAGGCGCCCGCCCGCGCGGCCCAGCGCCAGCTCCACGCGGCGCGGCAGGAAGGTGACGAGCAGCCCCAGGCCGTGTATCGGTATGCGGAGCAGCAGGGCGAGGAGCGGGTTCACGGGCTCATTCTACCAAACGCCGTCAGCCGACCAGGCGCGCGATGCCGAACGCCGCCGCCGCCGCGAGCGCGCCGACCAGCGCCGTGTGCAGGGCCGAGCGCAGGGGTTTGCCGGAGGTGAAGCGGCCCTTCACGAAGCCGAAGGCGAGCAGGGCGGCCAGCGTCGCCGCCACCGACCAGGGCAGGGCCGCGCGCGCGTCGGCCGCGAAGAAGTACGGCGCCAGCGGCACCAGCCCGCCGACCGCGTAGGCGCCGCCGATGGTCAGCGCGGCCCACAGCGCGCGCTTCGGGTCCGGGCGCTCCAGGCCCAGCTCGAAGCGCATCATGAAGTCCACCCACTGCGCCTCGTTCTTCTCGAAGTTGGACAGGACCGGCGCGATCTGCTCGTCGCTCAGGCCGTAATGGTGGAAGACGGCGGCGACCTCGGCGCGCTCGGCGTGCGGCTTCTCCACGATCTCCTCGTGCTCGCGGCGCACTTCGGACGCGTAATGCTCGGCGTCGGAGCGCGCGGCGAGATACCCGCCCAGTCCCATCGCGATCGCGCCGGCGGCGATCTCGGCCAGGCCGGCGGTGACGACCAGCTTGGACGCGGCGACCGCGCCGGTCAGGCCCGCGGCCAGCGCGAACGGGACGGTCAGGCCGTCCGACATGCCGATGACCACGTCGCGCACGGCCTCGGAGGCGGTGAAGTGGTGCTCGTGATGAGGGATCGCGGGCATGGGGGGATTCTATCATGCTACGATGGGCGGATGAGAACGCTCCGCCCGCTCCTCCTGCTCAGCCTGGTCGCCGCGACCTCCGCCTGCGGCCTCCTGTACACCGACATCAAGGTCGCCCGCGGCTACCGCTCCGCCACCCCGGCCGAGGTCAAGGCCGCGCCCGACGACCCGCTGGTGTCCGGCAAGTCCTGCGCGCGCTCCGCGCTGTACCTGGTCGCCTGGGGCGACAGCTCGTACGCGTCGGCCGTGAAGGACGCGCTGGGGACGAAGGACGGCATCCTGTACGACGTCCGCGCCGACCTGAAGGTCAACGCCTACGTGATCGGCCTGTACACCAAGACCTGCACCATCATCACCGGCAAGGTCGCCAAGCCGTGAGAGCCCTGCTCGCCGCCGCGCTCGCCGCCCTGCTGGCGGCCCCGTGCGCGGCGAACGGCGAGGGCGACGAGGACGACGCCGTCCCCGGCATGTTCCCGACGGGCGGCATCATGCTGTACTACGACTCGACCGGCCCGATGTCCTTCCCGTCGATGACGCCGAAGGACGTCCCGGCGCTGGCGCGCCCGCTGGGCCGGGTCACCGGCCGCTCCTGCCAGCGCGGCCTGTCCATCCCGCTGGCCGCCGACATCCGCGCGACCAGCGTCAGCGGCGCCTCCGGCGACGGCGGCTACGGCAAGGCGCTGGCCGCGATCAAGAAGGACCATCCCGACGCCGCCGGCGTCTACGACGTCATCACCGACGTCGAGGTGTTCAGCATACTCGGCATCTACCGCTCGCTGTGCACCGTCGTGACGGCGCGCGCCTTCGCCCTTCCCGACGCCGCGCCGAAGCCTTGAACGGCGCCGGCCATACCTGAGTAAAAAGGTCGACTGACGCCGGCGTCACCTTTATGGCGGTCGCCGGCATTGCGGACGGCGTGAGGCGGGGCTATCCTGGGGGAATCATGCCGAACCGAGTCCCTGCATGACTTTCGTCCCGACGCCGTGGCGCTGGGTCCATCTGGCGCTGGATCTGGGCATCGTCGTCACATGCCTGTTCATGGTCCGCGCCGCCTTCGGCAGATTCGGATCCAAGCCGAAGGCCGTGGTCCTCGCGCTCGGCGGCGCCGCGGGTCTCCTGCCTTGGTGCGCCCTCGGTCTCGCCTGGGGCGGCATCCTCGGCCTCAGCCTGGTCGCGCGCGCTCTTTGGACCGGAGCGACGGTCGCCGCGCCCATCGCGACGGGCTTCATCGCCTATCGGGAGCGGCGGGCGGCGTGGGCGCTGCCGGCCGTCCTCTTGCTCGCCTTGAAGCTGGCGGGCGAGGTATGGGAACCGTCGCGCTTGGAGGTGCTCCGGACCGTCGTGCCGGTGGCGGGGCTCCGGTCGCCGGTGCGGATCGCCCATTTCGCCGACCTCCAGACCGACGGACTGCGGCGCATGGAGTTCGACGCGCGCGACGCGGCGAACGCCTTCCATCCGGACCTGGTCACCTTCTCGGGCGACGTCCTGAACCATCCCGCGCTGACCGCGGATGTCTTCGACTATCTGCGCGGCTACCAGGCGCGCGTCGCGAAGCTGTTCGTTCCGGGCGACGTCGACGGCGGCTTGGACTTGGCCCGGTTCCAGCGCGAGACCGGCTTCGAGGTGATCGGCGGCAAGACGCGCGCCGTCGAGGCCGGCGGGACCCGCGTCGCGGTCATCGGACTCGACCTTTACGACTACCTGCGCGGGCCGCGATACATCGACGGACTCGTGGGCGAAGCGGGGAAGGCGCCGGTCCGGTTGGCGATGAGCCACCGTCCCGACGCGGCGTTCGCGCTCGCCGGCAAAGGCGTCCCGCTGCTCTTCGCGGGGCACACCCACGGCGGCCAGCTCCAGATCCCCTTCTTCGGACCGATCGTCACCCTCTCCAGCGTCCCGCGCGCCGTCGCCGCCGGCGGCGTCCACGAACTCCTCGGTCAGACGGTCGTCCTCGCCCGCGGCTTCGGTTGGGAGGGCCACGTCGCGCCCCGCGTCCGCTTGTTCTGCCGTCCGCAGCTCATCCTTCTCGAGTTGGTCCCGGCGGATCCGCCGGCTCGATCCTGACCCAAAAAATCGACTGACGCTGGCGTCACCGAAATAGCGTTTCCGGTCACCCGACTGTTGGCGCCAACAGTCGGATGGCGTTATCGTTCAGCGCCGCGGGCTGGTCAGGCGCTCGAACCAGCCCATGAGGCCGCCGCGGTGCAGGACGCAGTCGCGCAGGGGCTCGGTGCCGGCGATGAACAGCTCGTCGCGCTTCTTCGGGCAGCCGGAGACGGCGCGCATGCCGGACTCCAGGCAGATGCGGGCCTCCACCACGCCGTCGGGGCGGACGAAGTCGCCGCCGGGGCGGTCGGCGGACGCCTCGCGCATGAACGCGGCCCACAGCGGGAGGGCGTCCTTGGCGCCGGTGAGCTTGAGGGCGCGGTTGTCGTCGGCGCCGGTCCACACGCCGGTCAGCAGGGCCGGCGTGTAGCCGACGAACCAGGCGTCGCGGCCGTCGTTGGTGGTGCCGGTCTTGCCGGCGGCGGGCTCGGCGAAGCCGAGCTTGGGGAGCGCGCGCGCGGTGCCCTCGGCGACGACGCTCTCCAGCAGCGAGGTCGTGAGGTACGCGACGGCGGGGTCGAGAGCGACGGCGCTCTCCGGGGGCGCCGCCTCCAGCGCGCCGCCGTCGGCGTCGAGGACGGCGGTCACCAGGCGCGGCGGCGCGCGGCGGCCGCCGGCGGCGAACGGCTCGTAGGCGGAGGTCAGCTCGAGCAGGCCGACCTCGGAGGCGCCGAGCGCCAAGCCCAGGTCGTCGCGCAGGGGGCTGGTCACGCCGGCGGCGCGGGCGAGCTCCTGCACGCGCCGGATGCCGACGCGTTCGGCCAGGTCCAGCGTGGCGGCGTTGAGCGAGTGCGCCAGCGCGGCGCGCGCGGTGGCGGTGCCGAAGTAGATCCCGTCGTAGTTGGCCGGCGACCAGTCGTGCCCGGCGCCGGGGTAGGACTTGGGCTTGTCGCGCAGGAGGGTGGCGGGGGTCAGGCCGATCTTCAGCGCGGCGGCGTAGACGAACGGCTTGAAGGCCGAGCCGGGCTGGCGGGCGGCCTGCGTGGCGCGGTTGAACTGGCTCTCGCGGAAGTCGCGGCCGCCGACGAGCGCCAGCACCTCGCCGGTGGACGGGTCCAGCGCGGCGAGCGCGGCCTGGTTCCGCGCCCCGCGCAGGGTCTTCTGCGCGAGCGACTGGAGCACCGGGTCCATCGTCGTGTGGATCGTCAGGCCGTTGCGGTACACCGCGTCGCCGCCGTAGCGCGGGACCAGCTCGCGCACGACCTCGGCGACGAAGTAGGCGTTGTCGCGCCGCTCCTCCGCCGACGAGCCGCGCAGCGGCGCGAGCGGCGCGGCGAGCGCGTCGCGCAGGGCGGTCTCCGAGATGAAGCCGTCCTCGCGCATGCGCTTGAGCACCCAGTCGCGGCGCGCCTTGCTCGCGGCCGGGTCGTGGAACGGGCTGTAGAAGCCGGGGCCGCGGATGATGCCGGCCAAAGTCGCCGCCTCGGGCAAGGTCAGGTCGAGCGGGTCCTTCGAGAAATAATACTTCGCCGCCGCGCGCATGCCCATCACCGAGGCCGAGCCGTCCTGGCCCAGGTAGATGTGGTTGAGGTACAGCGTGAGTATCCGCTTCTTCTCCAGGCGCAGGTCCAGGTACACCGCCAGACCCGCCTCGGCGAGCTTGCGGCGCAGCGTGCGGCGCGGCGACAGGAACAGGTTCTTGGTCAGCTGCTGGGTGATCGTGCTGGCGCCCTGCAGCTCGCGGCCGCGGGCGTTCGCCCACGCCGCGCGCGCGATCGCGCGCGGGTCCACGCCCCAGTGCGTCCAGAAGCGCTTGTCCTCGGCGGCGACGACCGCGTCGCGCAGGGACGGCGGGATCTGCTCCCACGTCAGCGGGTCGCGGCGCACCTTCTGCGCGCCCGACAGCTCGGCGGCGAGCTCCGGCTCCAGGCGCAGCTCGGACAGCGGGCCGCCCAGCCCGTCGCGCAGGCGCCAGCCGCCGTCGCCGTCGCGGCGCAGGACGAACGCGCCCTCGGCCTGGGCGGCCGCGGGCGCGCGGAAGCCGCGCAGGTAGACGGCGAGCTCCGGCGGGCTCCAGCGGTACTCGCCCTTGGCGGGGACGCCGTCGACGCGGCGGTAGCCGAGACGGTCCAGGCGCTCGAGCAGCCGCTGGGGCTCGCCGCGCGCGCCGTCGCGCACCAGGAACGGCGCCGACCAGATCCGCGTCGAGAAGCTCTCGCCCAGCCCGCCGAGCGCGAGGGCGGAGAGCTTGCGCTCGGCCGAGAACGCCAGCCACGCGGCGGCCAGCCCGAGGGCCAGCGCGGCCGCGGCGGCCGCCCACAGCCAGACTCCGCCCGCGGAGGACCGGCGTCGGCGGGCCATCCCGTCCTAGAAGCGCACGCGCAGGGAGACGTTCTGCACGTTCCCCAGGTCGCGCTTGGAGACGATCGCGTAGTCGGCGGTGAAGCGGCCCTCGCGCACGCCGACGCCGAAGTTCAGGCCGTCCGCGGAGGAGCCGAACGCGTAGGAGGTCCGCAGCGCCGCCGAGGTCGCGGCGCCGAACGACAGGACGAACTCGGCCGCGGGCACGGCGGCGGCGCTCTCGTCGCGCGTCTGCACGGCGTCGACGCCGAGCGTCATCGCCGCGGCGGTGAGGTCGTTCTCGTTGGAGCGGGCGAGCGCCGCGGTCCAGGCCGCGCCGGCGCGGCCGGTCAGCGGCAGGGGGTCGGAGGCGGTCTCGTACTTCACGCCGGGACCGGCGTTGCGCAGGGACGCGCCCAGGCGCAGGCCGCGCAGCGGCGTCGCCCACTGCGCGCCGACGTCGGCGGCGAAGCCGGACGCGCTGGCCGACTGCGCGAGCGTGAACTTGTAGAACTTCCCCGTCGCGCCGGCGGTCAGCCCGCCGAACAGCGGCATCGCCCAGGAGACGGAGCCGGCGTAGTCGCGCTCCGCGCTGACCGACCGCGACGCGCCGCTCGGGCTGACGACGTTCACCGACCCCGCGTCGTAGTAGGTGAGGCCCGCGGCGGCGACGCCGCGCTTCAGCGGGTGCGCGTAGCCGAGGAAGCCGTAGGAGTCGTCGGCGACGCCGCTGGTGAAGGCGCTGAGCAGCTCGGGCCGCGCCGCGCCGGCGGCGCCCGCGGGGTTGACGCCCAGCGCCTCGACGCCCGAGTCCTCCGCGCACAGGCCTCCGCCGAGGGCGGCGGCGCGCGCCGACTGCGCGTGGCGCAGGACGACCGCGCCGGTCGCGGCGGACGCGGCGCGGGCCGCGGGGGCCGCCAGCAGCAGGGCGGCGGCGAGCGCGAGCCTCATCGGATGACCACGATCTTGCTCTTGAGGTCGATCTTCGGGCCCGAGGTGCGCAGCAGGTACACGCCGCTGGCGACGGGCGCGCCGCCGCCGTCCCGCCCGTCCCAGGTCAGGGTCCTGATCCCCTTGGTCACCGGCGCGTCGTACAGCGTGCGCACCGGGCGCCCGTCGAGCGTGTACAGGCGCGCGAGCAGATGGCCGTTCTCGAAGGTCGTGATCGTGATCGTGACCGGCACGCCCTCGCGCGGGCGCAGCAGGTTGCCGACCATGCTCACGGAGCCGCCGGGGTAGTCGATGAGGAAGGCGTTCGACAGCGTCGTCGACTGGCCGTCGGCGTTGACGACCGTCAGGTCGTAGCGGCCGACGGGCTGGTCGAGCACGTCGAACGACATCGTCAGCGTCTGGTCGTCCACGCGCGTCACGCCGGACGCCGACAGCGGGGGCCCGCCGCTCAGCGAGAGGGTGACGGTCGGCGCGGGGGTGGAGAAGACGTCGCCGGTGACGGTGACGGAGACCGTGGACTGGACGTTCTGCGCGCCGGCGGGGGACATCGCGGCGGGCGCGGGGAAGGCGGTCAGGGCCGAGTGGACGTCGCCGGACGAGACGATCGCGGGGTCGAAGTACTGGTAGTACAGGCGCCAGCGGAAGGTGTCGGTCGCGACCGCGGGGACCGGCGAGCCCAAGGTGCCCGAGGTCGCGGAGGTCGAGAGGCGGATCCCGGTCTCGGCCGTGAAGAGCGTGGCGCCGGCGTCGCTCGACAGCGCGCTGACCACCGCGGTCGCGCTCGACGCGCCGGAGACCGGCGCCGAGTAGTAGAGACGCACGAGGCCGTTGGTGAGCGCGCTCGCGCCGACCTCGAAGGCGGTGGTGGAGACGACGACGGACGACGCGCCCCAGGTGACGCCCTGGTCCAGCGAGCGCGCGGTGTAGACCCGGCGCGCGGCGGGCGCCGCGCCGGAGACCCAGAACATCCGCCAGGAGCCGTCGGAGAGCTTCACGACCTTCGGCGAGCCGAGGTAGGTCGCGCCGCCGTCGACGCGCGCCCCGGCCTCGTTGGCCCAGGCCAGGCCGTCGGCCGAGGTCGCCGAGTGGATGCGGTAGGCGCCCGTGCTGGAGAGGATCGAATACTCCATGCGGAAGCCGCCGCCGGTGAGCGGGAGCACGCCGCAGCCGGTGATGGAGGAGGCGGAGACCGCGGGGAGCGTGGCGGTCGACAGGCGCCCGGCCGCGGCGTCCTCGACCCAGGCGACGCCGTCGGCGGACGACGCCGAGCCGATCTCGGTGCCGGAGCTGGCGCGCAGGAAGTACATGCGGAGCGGGTAGGTGAAGGAGGCGGGGACCGCGTAGGTGAACGCCTGCGGCGCCGCCGAGGACAGGACGACGGGGTCCTCCTTGGTGAAGCTCGGCACGGCGCGCGCGGACGCGGCCGTCAGCAGGAGGAGCGCCGCGGCCAGGAGCTTGCGCGCGGCCTTGACCAGCGAGAGCTTGCGCGGGCGGTCCAGGGACTTGATCCCGGCCTCGCGCGAGAGCGCCGCCGAGCGGGACAGGCCCGCTTCCTTGTAGACCAGCTTCACCGGCCGGCGCGAGCGCGTGTAGGCCGCGCCGCGTCCCGCGTTGTGGGCGGCGAGGCGGGCGCTCACGTCCTTCGCGATCCCCGTGTACAGGCTGCCGTCCACGCAGCGCGCGTTGTACACCGACCAGTCCGCGGCGGTCTTCATCGCACGGATGGTAGCAGTCCGGGGCCCTCGCCGTCTACACGGCGCGCGTAGGTCCTATACTGGCGGCATGACGAGAGCCCTCGCGCCGGCCCTGCTCCTCCTCGCCGCCGTCGCCTCCGCGCAGGCCGTCCCGGTCGATTTCGACGGCCGCTCGTCCGCGGGGCTCGACGCCGCCGCCGGCCTGGTCGCCCGGGCGCGCAAGCCGCGCCCGTCCCCGGCGCCGTCGACGCCCTCCGCGCCGCCGTCCGCGTCGGTCGGCGCGACGGTCTCGTTCCACGGCGCGGCGCTCCCCGCGCGCGCGTTCAGCCGGACCGACCGCGTCCCCGACGCGCTCGTCGCCGCCATCGACGCGACGCGCTCCACCCTGCGCCTGGCGCTGTACGACCTGAACCTGGCGGGCGTGGCCGACGCGATCGTGCGCGCCGAGCGGCGCGGCGTGGACGTGAAGCTGCTCTACGACCAGGGCCACGCGGCCGGCGCGGGCGCCGTCCCGACGCCGGGCGCCGGCAGCCAGCCGGGCGCGGCGGCGGGCCCGTCGGGCCCCTCGGCGCAGTTCACCCAGGTCGTCGCGGCCGGGGTCGAGACGCGCCTGCTCAAGGGCGGCGGCTCCTACGGCATCATGCACGACAAGATCATGGTCTGCGACGGGGAGCTCGTCGAGACCGGCTCGTTCAACTGGACGAACGCCGCCGACGGGACGAACTTCGAGAACGCGCTGTTCCGCGACGACCCTTCGCTGGCGGCGCTGTACGCGGCGGCGTTCGACTGGATGTGGGCCTACGGGCGCCCGCTCGGCGCCGGCTCGTCGGGCGACGGCCCCTTCGCGCCGCCGCCGGCCGACCCGTCGCCGTCGGCGCGCTACAAGGGCCAGCCCTGGCCGCGCGCGTCCTTCTCCCCGGGCGGCGGCACGGAGGCGCGGCTGGTCTCCGCGATCGGGCGGGCGACCGGGACGCTCGACGTCGCGATCTTCAGCTTCTACTCGCAGGCCCTCGCCGACGCGGTGGTCGCGGCCAAGGGCCGCGGCGTGGCGGTGCGCGTCGTCGCCGACGTCTCGCAGGCGCGGCGCTCGCCGCAGGTCGCCCAGCTGGTCTCCGCCGGCGTGGACCTGCGCCTGTCGGGCGGGCGCGGCGCCGGCGGGCGCGGCGTGCTCCACCACAAGTTCGCCCTGCTCGACCGGGAGCTGCTCGCGACCGGCTCCTACAACTTCTCGGCCAACGCCGAGAACAACAACTTCGAGAACCAGTTCTACTCGGACGACGCCGGCGACCTGTCCGCCTACCAGGCGGAGTTCGAGGCGGTCTGGGCGCAGGCGCACGCGCCCGCCCCGGGCGAGACGCAGGGCCCGTCGGTCGCCGTCGCCCGGCGCTAAACGCTATAATCGCCGCGTGGAACTCGCCCGCGCCTGGACCGCCTTCGGCGGAGCGTCGCTGTCGCTGATGGGCGTCTGCCTGGGCGCCGGCGCGCGCAAGCTCGCCCGCGAGAACCTGATGTGGCGCCGCGAGTGGCGCCAGGCCGTCGGCGCCCCGGGCACCGACGAGGGCGAGGGGGCGTCGCTGGCCCTGCTCTACCGCGCCGCGGGCGCGCTGATCGGCGCGGCCGGCCTGGGCGTGCTCTCCGCGTCGGCCGCCGGCACGGCGCTCGTCGCGGCGCCGTCGCGCCCGGCGCTCGCCGGCGCGCTGATCGCGGCGGTGGGCACCGCGGCCGCCGCCCTCAAGGCCGCGTCGCTGCCGGCCGCCGGCCGTCCCGTCGAGGGCCTGCCGCCGGACGCGCCGCGCCCGTTCGACGAGCGCGCGTCCGACGCGGCGGTCTGGGCGCTGTGCGCGCTGTGGACGGCGTTCGGCCTGCTCCTGCTGCGCGGAGCCTTCCGGTGAAGACCGTCCTCCTGCTCACCGTCTTGAACGTCTTCATGACCTTCGCCTGGTACGGACACCTGAAGCACAAGGACGCGCCCCTGCACTGGGCGATCCTGGCCTCGTGGGGCATCGCCTTCTTCGAGTACTGCTTCCAGGTCCCGGCCAACCGCATCGGCTACGGGACGTTCAACGGCGCCCAGCTGAAGACCATCCAGGAGGTCATCACGCTGAGCGTGTTCGGCGCGTTCTCCTGGCTGTACCTGGGCGAGCCGCTGGGCTGGAACCACTTCGCGGGCTTCGCCTGCCTGATCGGCGCCTGCTTCTTCCTGTTCCGCTGAGCGCTCAGCGCTCGCGCCGGTACAGCGCCAGCGACCAGCCCGACAGGCCGGAGTAGGGGAAGAACCCGGCGAGGCGGAAGCGCTCGCCGCCCGCGAACGCCAGCGCGACCGGCGCGGTGCGGGGGTCGGTCTCGTAGGAGTGCCTCAGGTACCACTCGGGGGCGGCGCCCTTCCAGCCGTCGCCGGGGACGTAGCGGACGGCCTTCGCCGGCGCGGCGGCGCGCGCGTAGAACTCCACCATCTTCCGATGGCGGAAGTCGTGGTCGGAGGCGACGGTCACGACGGGCCCGTCCGAGTCGCGCGCCATCCGGGCCAGCGCCTCGCGGTAGTGCCCGCGTCCGGCGGCCGCGAGCTCGCGCAGGCGCGCGGCGCTGCCGCCGACGAAGAGCGCGAGCAGGGCGGCGGCGGCCGCGCGCGCCGGGAGCCCGGAGCGCAGCATGCGCGCGAGCGTGCGCGCGCCCAGGACCAGCGCGAACGGCGCGCTCAGGAAGAAGTGGCGCTCGTAGCGGAAGGGGAACGCGGCGACGCAGAGCGCGTTCGCGGCGAACAGCACGATGAAGAAAACGGCCTCGGGGTCGCGCGCGCGGGCCAGGCGGACCAGCTCCGCGCCGGCGAGCGCGGCGGCGGCGGCGCCGCCGGCCGCGGCCCAGGGGCCCGACGTCGGCGCGCCGGACCACGAGGCGAGCGCGCGGTACAGGGTCGGGAAGTAGGGGTTGAACGCTCCGGCGCCGAACACGGTGGGTCCGTCCTGCAGGAGCATGTAGGCGGCGTACAGCGCGGCGGCCGGCCCGAACAGGACCGCGAGCGTCCGGAGGCGCTCCCGGGCGGGCGCGCGCGCGGCGGCCCAGGCGGCGAGCGCGGCCAGCGCGCAGACGGACAGCGGGTGCGCGAACAGGCCGAGCGCGGCGACGGCGGCGAACGCCGCGGCGCGCGCGCGCGACGGCGGCCCCGGCTCGAGCAGGAGGCGCCGGCACAGGACGGCGACCAGCGCCATCGCCGCGTAGCCGCGCGCTTCCGTCGCGTACAGGACCATCGGGACCGAGACGGCCGCGAGCGCGGCGGTCAGGCGTCCGCGCGCGGGGTCCTCGCGGTCGCCGGCGAGGACGGCGACGGTCAGCAGGCCGGCGGCGCAGGAGGCCGCGCGCAGCAGCGCCGGGCTCGCGGACGGGCCGACGAGCCACAGCCACAGCGTGTTGAGGAGCGTGCTGTTGTCGTGATGGATGCCGAACAGGACGGCGCGCAGGCTCCCGGCGCCGCGCGCCAGCTCCAGCGACCAGACCTCGTCGAGCCACAGCTCCGTCCTCAGCGCGGGCAGGCGCAGCAGAGCGGCGGCGAGGAGGACGGCGGCGAGCGCGAGGTCGCGCGGTCGCGGTCGGCCCACGCTAGGGCTTGTCGTCGAACAGCGCGGAGGTGAACGACACGATGCCGCCCGCGGGGTCGGGGGCCTGGCCGTAGGCGAGCAGGCGCCCGGGCGCGGGGGCGCCGCCCTGCAGGTCCTTCATCAGGCGCAGGCCGGTGTAGAGAGCCGACAGGCCGCAGACCTTGCGCCAGTGCTCGTCGGCGACGACGGAGCGGTAGAACGCGTCGGCGTCGAGCGCCAGCGCGTCGACGAGGGACTTGCGGTCCTCGGTCTCGATCCGCTTCTCGAGCTCGGGCGTCAGCTCCAGGTCGTCGCCGAAGCGCGGGCCCACGTGCGCCAGGTCGACGCCGCACAGCACCATCACGCGGCGGCCGCGGTCGCGCTGGGCGCGCAGGACGGCGCCCAGGTCCTTGAGCGCCTTCTCGAGCGTCGGCACGGCGGACGGCGCGGCGTCCGGCGAGAACTTCTCGAACGAGGAGACCAATATCGGCACCCACGGCGGCGCCTCGTCGCCCCAGACGTGCTTGAGCCACACGGCCTGGAACTCCAGCGAGTGCTCGTTCTTGTGCACCCACTCGTCGGCGCGCGGGTCGTACCACAGCCTCTCGGCCAGCTCGTCGTACAGCTCGGCGTCGACGTCCATCGCGCCGAACGGGGTCTCGTACTTCTTGGGCGTGAAGGTCCACGGCGAGTCGGGCGACACGTGCGCGACGCCGAGGGCCACGACCACGTCCGGCGGGGTGCGCTCGGCGAGCGCCTGGTAGGCCCACGCGTACGCGGGGCCGCCGCGGCCGAAGTCGATGTGCGGCGCGACCAGGCCGACCGGGGCGGGGCGCTTCTTGGCCGCGGGCTTCGGCGCGCCCGGGCCCTTCTCGGCCGTCGCGAAGCCGCCGAGGTAGCCGGCCAGCGCCTTCGGCTCCGCCGGGTAGGACGGGCCGGCGTAGACCGACGGCCGCTTCGCGGCCGCCTTGAACGCCGCGAGCGCGCGGGCGCGCTTCTCGGCCAGCGCGGGCGTCTCCAGGTAGCCCGCCTCGTCGAGGGCGTCCACCAGCCCGAGCACCACGTCCACCGCGATGTCGGCGCCGACGCTCTTCGTGAACAGCTCGCGGACCTGCGCCGCGGTGCGCCGGCCGTCGAGGAGCGAGATCAGCATCATCCCGCCTCCGGACAGCGCGAGGGGCTTGTCCGTCAGCTCCTCGAGGTCGCGGAGGACGAAGACCTGCTGTCCGTCCTCGACGGCCGGCACGGCTTCCAAACGCGCCCGCAGCGCGGGCAACGGCGAGTCGGGCGCGTGTCGGCTCAGGGGATGGCCTCCGCTTCCAGCGCGGCGACCACGGCCGCCACGCGCGGCGACAGCTCCGCCGCGCGCGAGCGGTGGCGCAGTCCCGGGAGCTTGTCGGCGACGTTGGCGATCTTGGTCACGTCCTCGCCGCGGCACCCGTCCGACGGGCACTTGTTGGACACGCGGCAGGACCCATTATAGACGTAATCCTGCTCGCCGCGCACCAGGATCCCCTCGACCAGCCCGGTCTGGGCGTTGAACACCGCCGAGCCCGAGTTGCCGCCGTAGGTGTCCAGGTTGGCGACGAAGAAGCCGGGCTTCGACGCGTCGCGGACCTTCGCGCCGCCGGCGATCTTCGTCGGCAGGCCGGCGGGGTGGCCGATGACCACGATGGGCGTCCCCTCGCCGATCGCGCCGCCCTTGTTCAGCTTCAGCGGCTTGTGCCCGGTCACCGCGCGGTCGAGGCGCACCAGCGCCCAGTCGGCGCCATCGCCGACCTGCTCGCGGCCCATCAGCTCCTTGCAGCCGTACACGTCGCCGGCCGGCACGGAGGTCGGGCTGGCGCCCTTCGTCTTGACCGCGAAGCCGAACACGAACTTGATGCCCGCGCAGTTGTCCTGCGAGGTCACGCAGTGGCCCGCGGTCATGATCACGTCGGGGGCCACGAGCGAGCCGGAGCAGAACGCGCCCATCGGCTGCTCGTAGAAGGGCTCGGTCTTGCACAGGCCCATGCGCTCGCCGTAGTTCTGGGTCGCGAGCACGGCCTTCTCGCCGGCCAGCGTCACGTCGCCGCCCTCGAACAAGGCGACCGTCGAGTCGGCCAGCGACTTCAAGCGCGCGTCCTTGGCCTGCCACAGGTCGATGCGGTCGTCGTCGCCGTAGATGACCTGGCCCGACACCTGCGCGGCCGCCGGGACCGCCAAGCGCGCCGCGGCCAGCAGGACCGCGCACGCCGCCATGAGCTTCTTCATTCGAGACCTCCCCACCAGGGAACCGGAATGGACCGTCCGGCCGATTCCACCAGAACGGAAGAGGGGAGTCAAGCGGAAATAGGCCTTTGGACCCGGGTATTTTATGGGCCCTTCGGTCCCGCCCCGGGGCGGCCGGGCCTTCTGCTAGAATCCCCGCGTGGACGCCCTCGCCGCCGCGCTCGCCCTCCTCTTCGCCGCCGCGCTGGCGCTGGGCGGCCCGCCGCGCTTCCTGCCGCCGTGGACGGCGGCCTTCCTGCTGTCGGCCGCCATGCTCGCGCGGGTCTGGCGGCGCGAGCGCGCCGCGGGCCGCGACCCGCTCGCCGCGCGCCCGGACGCGGTCCTGTTCTGGGGCGGACTGACGCTGTACCTGGCTTCGTTCCGCTGGCACGGCGGCGACGACATCCCCAACGGCCTGCTCCCGTTCCAGCTCTGGCGCCACGGCACGCTCGCCTTCGACGAGCTGCGCGCCTGGGCGACGGCGCCGGGCCAGATCGACCTGATCCTCCCGGTGAACGGCCGCCTGCTCTCCGCCTATCCGGTCGCCCCGGGAGTGCTCGCCGCTCCGCTGTACCTGATCCCGGCGCTCGCCGTGCCGCATCCGTCCGACGCCTTCCTGCACAACCTCGCGAAGGTCTCCGGCGCGCTGATCACCGCCGCGTCGGTCGTGGTCTTCCGCCGCGCGGCGGAGAAGCGCTGCTCGCCGCGCTGGGCGTTCGACTGCGCGGTCCTGTACGGGCTGGGCAGCTACGCCTACAGCGTCAGCTCGCAGGCGCTGTACTCGCACGCGCCGGCGGCGCTGGGCGTGGCGCTCGGCCTGTACGGGCTGTTCGCGGAGGGCGCGGCGGCGGCCGCCGCCGCGGGCTTCGGCCTGGCGCTGGCCTGGGCCTGCCGCGAGGACAGCCTGGTCTTCGCCGGCGCCGGCGCGGCGTACCTGCTCTTCCACGACCGCCGCCGCCTGCCCGCGTTCGCGGCGGGAGCGCTCCTGCCGGTCGCGCTGAACCTCGCCTACTGGCGCGGGTACACCGGCGCGTTCCATCCTCCTTATTACGCGCTCCAGCGCGGCATGTTCGTCCTGCCGGACTGGGAGGCGGCCGCGGCGATGCTGGTCAGCCCCACGCGCGGCTTCCTGTTCTTCTTCCCGGCCGCGGCGTTCGGCGGCTGGGGGGCGTGGCGGGCGCTGCGCCGGCCGGGCGGAGCGTGGGCGCTGTACTTCCTCGGCGCGTGCCTGGCGACCTGGCTCGCCTTCTCGATGCGGACCTCGTGGACCGCGGGCAACACCTTCGGCGACCGCTACTTCGCGGTCGTCTGCCTGGTGCTGGCGATGTTCTGCGCCGAGCTGGAGGCCGAGGTCCGCGCCACGCCCGCGCGCCGCGCCGTCTGGAGCGCGGTCCTCGCCTATTCCGTCATGATCCACGCCGCGGGCGCCCACTTCCAGTGGCCCGGCTACCGCGACACGCTCGGCGCGCAGAAGGCGTCCACCTGGGCGCCGGCGATGTACGCGCCGGTGTTCCTCTTCTCTGACGGCGGCCCGATCGACCGCACGCCGATGCCGTGGCGCCTGCCCTACGGCGCCGCGCTGCTCGCCGCGCCGCTCGTCCTGACCTGGCGCTGGTCGCGCCGCCGGCTCAGCGCGTGAGCGCGGGCGTCAGCGTCTTCGCGTCGCCGACGGCGACGGTCGCCATCCTCTCCGGGTCGAGGTAGCGCCGCGCGACGCGGCGGATGTCGGCGGGGGTGAGCGCGTTCAGGCGCTCCAGGTAGGTGGCCAGCTCGCGCTCGGCGACGCGGCCGTCGCGCTCGTAGGCCGACAGCGCGTCGGCGCGGCTGTCGATCGCGGAGCCGCGCAGGAGGAACAGCCCGGCGAGGTAGCGCTTCACGGCGTCGAGCGTCTCGACGGGGACGTCCTCGTCGCGCATGCGGGCGATCTCCTTGCGCATCTCGGCCAGGGCCGCGGCCGCGACCTCGTTGCGGACCTCGGCGGTCGCCGTCCACAGCGCGCCGCGTGAGAGCGTCGCGGCGCGCGCGTAGGCGCCGTAGGTGTAGCCCTTGTCCACGCGCAGGTTCAGGAACAGGCGCGAGGTCGCCGAGCCGCCGAGGATCTGGTTCATCACCGCGAACGCCAGCCAGTCCTCGTCCTTCGGCGTGAGGCTCACGGCCTGCGCGATGGTCAGGCTGGCCTGCTTGGAGCCCTCGCGGTCCACGACGGACAGCGGCGCGGGCGTCCGCTCCGGCAGGGCGGGGACGGCGGCGGCGGCGGCCGGGGCGTCCCAGCCGGCGAACGCGGCCTCGAGCGCGGCGCGCAGGGCCGCGGGGTCGGCGTCGCCGGTGAGCACGAGCGTGGCGCCCTGCGGCGACAGCGCGCGGCGGTGGAAGGCGAGGATCTTCTCGCGGTCGATCGCGGCCAGCTGCTCGTCGGTCAGCGCGGGGCGGCCGTACGGGTGCGCGCCGAACAGCTCGGCCTTCACCTTCTCGCTCGACATGAAGTCGGGCTTGGCGCGGGAGATCTTCAGCTCCTCGGCCTTGTTCTCCTTCCAGAGGGCGACCTCGTCCGCGGGGTAGTCGGCGCCGCGCAGGAGGTCGGCGACGGCCTTGAAGAACTCGCCGGCGCTGCGCGACAGGCCGGCGGCGTCGAGCGAGAAGTCCTCCAGCGAGCGTCCGACCTCCAGCTTCCAGCCCAGCTTGGACACGCGCGCGGCGACGGCCTTCGCGTCGAGCCCGTTCGCGCCGGAGGTCATCAGCTCGGAGACCGCGGCGGACAGGCCCTCCTCGCCGGCGCGCTCGGCCAGCCGGCCGCCGCTCAGGTCCAGGCGCGCCTCCAGCAGCGGCAGGCGCGCGTCCTTCACGAAGACCACCTTCAGGCCGTTGGCGAGCGTGAAGCGCTCGATGGACGGCGGCGCCACGGCCCGCAGCGGGTCGATCTCGGGGCGCGGGTCGCCTTCGGGGCGCGGGCGCTCGGCGGGGATCGGCGGCGTCTTGGGGTCGGCGGGCAGGGCCAGCGCGGGCGACGGGCGCGCCTCCACGATCGCGCGCCCTTGGCCGGTCAGCCAGCGCGACACCGCGGCGCGCACGTCCGCCGCGGTGACCGCGAGCAGGTCGTCCAGGTCCTTCGACAGGCCGGCGGGGTCGCCGACGAGCGCGGCGTAGGAGCTGAGCGTCTTGGCCTTGTCGATCAGCTGCTCGAGGTCCTTCGTCCACGACAGCTCGATGCGGGCCTTCGCCGACGCGAGCGCGCCGGCGTCCGGGCCGTCCTTCGCGAGCGCGGCGAGCACGCGGTCCACCACGGCCAGCGCGGCGTCGGCCGTGGCGCCGGGCTTCAGCGAGGCCATCACGCCGAACAGGTCGGGGCCGCCGGGGTTGATGTGCGAGGTCCACCACGGGAAGTTTGGCGACACCGACAGCGCCAGGCGCTCGTCCTTGACCAGCGCGCGGTAGAGCGGGCTCTCGTCGCCGCCGCCCAGCACCTCGGCCAGCACGGTCAGCGCCCAGTAGTCCTTGGTGCCGCGCTCCGGCGCGCGCCAGCCCGCCATCAGCAGGGGGACCTTGGCGAACTTGTCCTCGACGACGCGGCGCCGCTCGCCCTGGATCGGGGCCTCGTCGAGCGCCGGCTTCGGCGCGACGGTCCGCGGCGTCAGCGGGCCGAAGAAGCGGCCGACCAGCGCGCGCGCCTCCTCCTCGGTCACGTCGCCGGCCAAGGCGATGACCGCGTTGTTCGGCGCGTAGTGCGCTTGATAGAACGCGCGCACGTCCTCGAGCCGCGCGTCGCGCACGTCCTGGTCCAGGCCGATCGTGGTGTGCTGGTTCTGCCAGCGGCCGAACGCCGTCTCGGCCATGCCGGCGTCGCGGGCCTTCGCGTAGGGGGCGTTGGTGTAGCGCAGGCGCATCTCTTCCAGGACGACCTGCTGCTCGAGCGCGAGCGCGCGCTCGTCCACGTTCAGCGTGGACATGCGCTCGGCCTCGGCCCACAGCACGGTCTTCAGCGCGCTCTTGGGGACCACGGAATGATAGGTCGTGTTCGTGCGCATCGTGTACGCGTTGCGCACGCCGCCCGCGCCCTCGATGATGCGCGAGATCTCGCGCGGCTTCATGCTCTTGGTGCCCTGCGCCATCAGGTGCTCGAACAGGTGCGCGAAGCCGGACAGGCCCTCGCTCTCGTGCTGGGAGCCGACCTTGTAGGTGACCGAGACCGCGACGAC
>JACQBB010000046.1 GCA_016194625.1 Elusimicrobiota bacterium
GACCACCGCCGGCGGCCTGCTCGTCGCCATCCCGGCCGTGGCGGCCTTCAACCACTTCAGCCAGAAGATCGTCCGCTTCCAGGAGGAGCTCGGCTGGATGGTCGAGGAAGTCCTGGACGGCATGTCCGAGCGTCCGGCGCGCTGAGGGCGTTTATGAAAGGATTCCACCCGCCGCGGGGCCGTCCATGAAGGTGGAAACAGGCTCGTCCAAGCGGCGCAAGCTGATCGCGGAGATGAACCTCATCCCGCTGATCGACGTGTCGCTCATCCTGGTCATCATCTTCATGGTGCTCACGCCCATCCTCGTCCACCACCAGCTCACCGTGAAGCTCCCGCACGCGACCTCGGGCGAGAGCGCGGCCTCGGACACCGCCGTTACCGTGCAGATCTCGCGCACCGGCGGCGTGACCGTGGAGGGCTCGGCGGTGAAGTGGGACAAGCTCGAGCGCGAGCTGACCCTGCGCCTCCCGAAATCCGCGGGCAAGACCTTGCTCGTGCAGGCTGACCGCACGGTCCCCGTCGAGAAGGTCGTGCAGGTGCTGGACATCGCCAAGCGCCTGGGCGTGGGCAAGCTCGGGGTCGGGGTGACGCCGGAGGAGAAGTGAACGAGGCGCTGAAGCCCTACCTCGCGCGCTCGACCGGGCTCCACGTCGTCGCCGTCGCCGCCTTCGCGTTCCTCGCGTCGCGCCAGGCGGTGAGGACCGACAAGGTGTACATGATCGACTTCGTCGGCGGCCCGTCGGCCACCATCTCCTCGGCGGGCCCCGCCGGAGGGGAGAAGGCCGCTCCCGCCCCGGCCGCCGCGTCTTCCGCGGTCGCCCCGCAGGCCGACCCCGACGCCGTCAACGTGAAGGGCCGCCGCCGCGGGCCGATCGTCCTGCCGCGCCCCAGCCTCCTGCGCGGCGGCCGCGAGAGCGTGGAGACCGCGCCCGCCTCGTCGTCCCTCGCCGGCCCCGGGATGTCGCCGTCGGCCGGGACCGCGCTCGCGCCCGGACCCGGAGCGTCGGCCGGCGCCGCGTCCGCCAGCGCGGGCGTGGCCACCGACATGCCCGACTTCCCGTACCCGTGGTACATCTCACAGGTGCGCCTGATGCTGTGGCAGGAGTGGCAGAAGCGGATGCCGCGGCTGGACGCGGAGGGCGCGGTCGCGTTCTCCATCCTGCGCAACGGCTCCTACACCGACTTGGCCGTCGAGTCCAGCTCCGGCGACTCCGCCTTCGACAAGGCGGCGCTCGAGTCCGTGCAGTCCGCCGCGCCGTTCCCGGCCCTGCCCGCGGGCTTCCCCGACCCGTTCCTGAAGATCCACCTGACGCTCAAGTCGGAGGAAGCGTGGCGCTGATCCGCCCGGCGTTCCTGGCCGCGCTCATCTACCTCGGCTACGCGGTCGCCTTCCCCGACTACGTCGGCACGAGCTACCACGCCGCCGTCCTGATCGGGATCGCCGGAGGCTCGGTCGGCCTGTGGTTCCTGAAGAAGCTGCTCGACTTCGGGGAGGGGACCGCGAAGATCCTCGTCGAGATCGTGTTCCTCGTCGCGGTCGCGCTGTTCGTCGGCTACACCATGCCCCAGAAATCGGGCAAGGCCCCGCTCGAGCAGTGGTCGGAGGGCGTCCGCCCGACCCGCGAGCACGCCGCGCGCGGCTTCAAGCGCCTGGGCGTGGACCCCGACGGGCCGGTCGCGTCCCGCGTCGTCGCCCTGTTCCCGAAGCGCTAGCGCGGCTCGGGCGGGGGCGGCGGGCCGTCCTCGGGGCCCGGACCGAAGCGGGGCCGGCGGCGGCGGCGCAACTCCGCGAACCGCGCGGCCTGGTCGGGGCGCAGGACCTTCTCGATCTCCGCGTCGGCCGACGCGCGCAGCGCTTCCAGGCGCGAGAAGGTGTCCTTCTTGACCGCCTCGAAGTCGCCGCGCCGCGAGTCGAGGATGCCGGCGACGGCCGTCTTCTGCGCGTCGTCCAGGCTCAGCGCGCGCGACAGCCGCTCGACCATCCGCTTCGGGTCGGGCCCGCGATGCAGGAAGCGCCGCATCATCGCGCGCTGGCCCCACGAGCCCGCCGCCGCGCCCAGCACGAGCCCGAGCAGGAACACCACCGCGGTCTTGCCGCGCGCGGGGATCACCGGTCCTCCGCGGACAGGCCGAGCGGGTCGTCCACGGCCGCCGACGCGAGCGCGGCGGTCTCCGCGCCCAGCGTCAGGCCCGCGGAGTCCGCCCGGCCGGAGAGCGGCGAGGAGCGGAACGACAGGAGCAGGGCGACCGCCGCCGCGCCGAACGCGGGGACCAGCCAGCGCAGGGTCAGCCAGGCCAGCGGGTCCTCGGCCGCGGGCAGGCGCGCCATCACGCGCGCGACGAAGGCCTCGGTCTGGAAGGCCGTCGGCGCCGCCGGGCGGCGGAACAGCGCGGCCGAGAGGCGGTCAAGCTCCGCGCGGCGCGCGGCGCAGTCGGCGCAGGCGGCCAGGTGCGCCTCGACCTCGGCGCGCGCGGCGCCGTCCAGCGCGCCGTCGCGCAGGTCGGACAGGAGATCGACGATCCGGTCGTGGTTCATGTCTTCCTCGGTCTTGAGACGTCTTCGGGGGGTAGTATGTGTCGCAGGGCGTCGCGGAAGCTGCGCCGCGCGCGCTGGAGCTTGGCCTTGACGGAGTCCAGCGAGCAGTCGAGCGCGGCCATCAGCTCCTTGTACTCCAGGCCTTCCATCTCGCGCAGGGTCAGGATCACGCGGTAGTCCTCGGGCAGCTCGGCCAGCACGCGGCGCACCAGGTCGGCGTCCTCGGCGGAGCGGGCGGAGTCGGATTCGGCGAACAGGCGCTCCAGGCGCGGCCCCTCGCGCTCCGCCAGCGCCTCCAGCGACTCGGAGCGCCGGCGCCCTTCCTTGCGCAAGAGGTCCAGGCAGTGGTTGGAGGCGACGCGGTACAGCCAGGTGGAGAACGCCGCGTCCCCGCGCCAGTCCTTCAGGCGGGCATAGGCCTTCAGGAACACCTCCTGGGCGGCGTCCTCGGCCGCGGCGGGGCCGACCAGCGACAGGCACAGGCCGTGGACGCGCGCGTGGTGGCGGCGGACCAGTTCCGCGTACGCGCCCTGGTCGCCGCCCAGGACCCTCTCGATCAGCTCTCGGTCTTCGATGTCGCGCCTCGCCGCCCGATGATACAAAGGAAGGGCGGCTCGCGCGTTGAGACGCTCCCGCCGGCCCCGGAGTGTCGCGACACAAACCCGGCGGCGGCGGCGTCTCAAGGGCGCCGCTCAATGTGCTAGATATGGGTGACGCTGAATCGGAGGGAGGGGAATCATGAAGCGTTTCGTGTTGGCCGCGTTCGCGGCCGCGTTGCTGGTCCCGTTCGCCGGCGTGCCGACGCGCGCGCAGGGCGGGCCGGGGGGCGGGCCGCAGGGCGGGCCGCCGTCGCCGGAGATGCGCGAGAAGATGGCGGCCAAGCTGAAAGAGAAGCTGGGCCTCACCGACGACCAGGCCGCCAAGTTCAAGGAAGCGGAGAAGGCGCACTTCGAGGCGATGAAGCCCGTCCATGAGAAGACGAAGGAGCTCATGGAGAAGCTGCACAAGCAGGTCGAGGCGAAGGCCAAGGACGACGAGCTGAAGGCGACCCTCGACGCGCTCAAGGCCCAGCGCAAGACGCTGCAGGACGAGCAGGAGAAGTTCCATGCGTCCCTGCAGGGCATCCTGACGCCGACCCAGCAGGCCAAGTTCGTCCTGGGCGCCGCGCACCGGATGAAGGCCCGGATGGAGGGC
>JACQBB010000284.1 GCA_016194625.1 Elusimicrobiota bacterium
CACCGTCGGAGCCGGCGTCGTTTCCGACATCATCGCTTAAGCCATGGGAGATAGAGTCGTCGTCATCCTCGGCTGCAACGATTGCAAGAATAAGAATTACACGTACCAGCGCGGCAAGAAGAAAGAGTTCAAGCTCGAACTCAAGAAATTCTGCCGCAGCTGCGGCAAGTCGACCTCGCACAAGGAAGTTAAATCGTGACGGGTCCGGTTTGGGGGTGTCCGTTAATTGGCTAAACGAGCGGTCTCCAAAACCGCCCCTCCAGGTTCGAGTCCTGGCGCCCCCGCCAGACCTTGACGGATCTAAACAATGAACATCGCGACTCAGTTCCTACAAGAAGCGTATTCCGAGCTGAAGCAGTCCACCTGGCTGACGCGCGACCAGGCCATCGACTCCACGAAGGCGGTCGTCATCCTCGTGGCCATCATGGCCCTGTACGTGTCGGGCGTGGATTACGTGCTCTCGATCCTCGTGAGAGCCGTCCTCGGCGGGCGCTAGGAGAAGTCATGACCGATACCGCGACCACCCCCCGCAAGCGCGGCTGGTACGTCGTCCACATCCAGTCCGGCTACGAGGACCGCGTCCACAAGACCGTCCTCCAGAAGATCGAGACCGAGAAGATGCAGGACCGCATCTTCCAGGTGCTGGTCCCCACCGAGGACGTCGTCGAGGTCAAGAAGAACAAGAAGAAGATCTCGAAGCGCAAGTTCTTCCCCGGCTACCTCCTGATGGACATGGTCGTCGACGAGGTCTCCTACTGGATGATCAAGGGCATCCCGGGCGTCACCGGCTTCCTCGGCGACACCAACCCGGTCACCCTGGCCCAGGAGGAGATCGACAAGATCCTGGAGCTGACCAACACCGCCGCCGAGGGCAAGCCCCGGCCGGCCGTGCAGTTCGACAAGGGAGAGAACATCCGCATCATCGACGGCCCCTTCCGCCACTTCATCGGCGTCGTCGAGGAAGTCTCCGAGCCCAAGGCCAAGATCAAGGCCATGGTCACCATCTTCGGCCGGCCGACGCCGGTCGAGCTGGACTTCCTGCAGGTGGAGAAGATCTGACGATGGTCGAGCCCGAGATCGTCCCCCCGGAGGCCGAGAGCTTCGACGGCGTGCGCGTCAAGATGGCGCACGTGAAGTCGCTCGGCGTCATCGGAGCGCTGCTGGCGCTGCTCACGATGGGCGCGGCGGTGGGCTTCGGGCTCGTGATGCTGTTCGGACGGTCGCTGCTGGCCGCGATCGCCGTGTACGCGCTGTGGCCGTTCGTGTTCAGCCCCGAGTTCACCCGCTGGGTGTTCGGCGCCGACCACGCCCCGTTCTGGAAGCTGTTCCTGCTGATGGTCCTGATCGGCACGCTCGCCAAGGCGCTGCTGCCGACGGCGTGGGGACGCAAGTAGGATTTCAAGACTCAAAAAGAGGTCATTCACATGGCGAAGAAGGTCAAAACCCAGATCAAGCTGCAGATCCCCGCGGGCGCCGCGAACCCGGCGCCGCCCGTCGGCCCCGCGCTCGGCCAGCACGGCGTCAACATCATGGATTTCTGCAAGCGGTTCAACGACAAGACGAAGACGTCCGAGGCCGGCATGCTCATCCCGGTCGTCATCACCGTCTACGAGGACCGCTCGTTCGACTTCATCACCAAGATGCCCCCCGTCTCGTCCCTGCTGAAGAAGGCCGCGGGCCTGGCGAAGGGCTCCGGCGAGCCGAACCGCAACAAGGTCGGCAAGATCAGCCAGAAGCAGGCCGAGGACATCGCCAAGGCGAAGATGCCCGACCTGAACACCAAGGACCTCGAGCAGGCCGTCCAGATGGTGAAGGGCACCGCCCGCTCGATGGGCATCGAAGTCACCAAGTAACGCTATTCGACCGAGCTCCTCGTTCAAAGGGGCGCCAACAGGTCAGGAGAACACGAACATGGGCAAGAGATACGAAGCGCTGGTCAAGGACCTCGACCGCGCCAAGCTGAACACGCTGGAGGAGGCCGCCGCGCTCGTCAAGAAGTGCGCGACCGCCAAGTTCGACGAGACCGTCGAACTGCACGTCCGCCTGGGCGTGGACCCGAAGCAGGCGGACCAGCAGGTCCGCGGCACCGTGGGCCTGCCGCACGGCCTCGGCAAGTCCAAGAAGGTCGCCGTCGTCGTCCGCGGCGACAAGCAGAAGGACGCGCAGGGCGCGGGCGCCGACCTGGTGGGCGCCGACGACCTGATCGACCAGATCGCGAAGGGCTTCACCGACTTCGACGTCCTCGTCGCGACCCCCGACATGATGAAGGACCTGTCCAAGCTCGGCAAGGTCCTCGGCCCCAAGGGCCTCATGCCGAACCCGAAGTCCGGCACCGTCACCATGAACGTCGCGCAGACGATCAAGGAGCTGAAGGCCGGCCGCGTCGAGTACAAGGTCGACGACTACGGCATCATCCACGTGCCGGTGGGCAAGGCGTCGTTCGCGGCCGACAAGATCGCGGGCAACGCGCGCTCCATCCTCGAGGCTCTGACGAAGGCCAAGCCGGCCGCGTCCAAGGGCATCTACATGATGAGCATCACGCTCTCCTCGACGATGGGCCCCGGCATCAAGGTCGACCACAACGTCAAGTACTGACCTCCGGTCCCCCGGATAAAAAGGGAAGGCCCCCGCGCGAGCGGGGGCCTTTTTCTTTGCCCGTCCCGTCGCCCGACGCCCGGGCCCGCCTCTAGGGCCCGGAAACCGCGACCAGGGTCTTGTCCATGTCGTTGGCCCGCGCGACCATCGTGAAGTGCTTCTGGTCGGCGGTGATGGCGACGCGGCCCCGGTCGAACAGCGCCACGCCGTCGCGCAGGAAGCCCTGCGGGTCC
>JACQBB010000285.1 GCA_016194625.1 Elusimicrobiota bacterium
CAGGCCCCACAGCCCCTTGAGCAGGCGCTCCTCGGCGGAGCGCTTCCACAGCAGGACCTTCCCGCCGCGTTCGACCCACAGGCAGGTCCAGCGCACCGGCGTCGGCGCGCGGCGCGGCTCGGGCGTCGGCAGCTCGTCCTGCAGGCCCTTCTTGCGGGCGACGCACCAGCGCGCGACGGGGCACGCGGCGCAGTCGGGCGACTCCGGCGCGCACGCGGTCGCGCCCAGCTCCATCAACGCCTGGTTCCAGTCGCCGGGATGGTCCTTCGGGACGAGCGCCTCCGCCTTCCTCCATATGACGGCCGCGAAGGCCGGGTCCTTGGCGCGGCCGCGCAGGCCGAACAGGCGCGAGAAGACGCGGATCACGTTGCCGTCCACGACGGGAAGGGGCCGGCCGAAGGCGATGGAGAGGATCGCGCCCGCGGTGTAGCGGCCCACGCCGGGCAAGGCGAGCGCGCCGTCCAGGTCGGACGGGAAGGCGCCGCCGGCGGCGGCGATCTCCTTCGCGGCGCGGTGGAGGTTGCGCGCGCGCGCGTAGTAGCCCAGGCCGGCCCACGCGCCCAGCACGGCGTCCTCGTCGGCGGCGGCCAGCGCCGCCGCGTCGGGGAAGCGGCGCACGAACGCCTCGAACTTCGGCGCGACCGCGGCGACGGTGGTCTGCTGGAGCATGATCTCCGAGACCCAGGTGCGGTAGGGGGTGACCTCGCGGCGCCACGGCATGTCGCGGCGGTGGCGGCGGTACCAGCTGAGGAGGGCGGCGCGCACGGCCTAGTCCTGCACGAGCAGGTTGTCGAGGACGGTGTCCACGCCCTTCATGCGCTTGCAGATGCGGTCGATCGCGCGGCGCATCTCCGGGGCCGGGACCAGGCCCGAGAGGGTGACGACCCCGTGCTCCACGTCCACGGACACGTAGCGCGCGTCGATGTCCTTGCGGCCGCGCAGCGCGACCTCGATGCGGGCCTTGATGCCCGCGTCGGAGACGTCCACCTCCTGCTCCGTGGTCGCGCACGCGGCCAGCGCGGCGAGCGCGGCGACGAGGACGGCGCGGGAGAGTGCCTTCACGCGAAAATGATAACATACGCTCCCGTGCCCCGCCAGGTCCGTCTCGTCCTCGCCACTCGGAACGCGCACAAGGTGTCGGAGATCGCCCGCCTCCTCGACGGCTCCGGCGTCGAATGCGCGACGCTCGACGCCTATCCCGGCGTCCCCGAGGTCGTCGAGGACCTCCCGACCCTCGAGGGCAACGCCGAGAAGAAGGCCGTCGAGACCGCGCGCGCCTGCGGGACCTGGGCGCTCGCCGACGACACCGGCCTGGAGGTGGACGCGCTCGGCGGCGCGCCCGGCGTGGTCTCCGCGCGCTGGGCCGGCCCCGGCTGCACCTACGCCGACAACTGCGTCAAGCTCCTGCGCGAGATGGCGGGCGTCCCGGAGGCGCGGCGCGCGGCGCGCTTCCGCACCGTGATGGCGCTCGCCGCGCCCGACGGCCGCGTCGAGCGCGTCGAGGGCGTCCTGAGCGGCCGCGTCGGCGAGAGCCCGCGCGGCGCCGGCGGCTTCGGCTACGACCCCTTGTTCGTCCTGGCCGACGGCCGCACGCTCGCCGAGCTGGCGACCGACGAGAAGAACGCCGTCAGCCACCGCGGCGCCGCCCTGCGCGCGATCCTGCCCAGGCTGCGCGCGCTGGCGCTCGCGCTGCTGGCCGCGTTCGCCGCCGCCGGCGCGCGCGCCGCCAAGACCGAGCCCGGCCAGGAGACGATCTGGGACCAGATCATGGCCGCGCAGGCCAAGAAGGGCCTGATCCAGGGCCACGAGTACCTGCAGAACAAGCAGTACGGGCGCGCGCTCGACGAGATCCAGCGCGCGCTCAACGAGAACCCGAAGGACCCCGTCGCGCACATGCTGCTGGGCGTGGCGCAGTACTGGAACGGGCTGGTGGACGACTCGATCGCGTCGTACAAGACCGCGCTGGCGCTGAACCCCGACGACCCGGAGACGCACCTCCTGCTGGGCATCTCGTACGCCTGGAAGGAGGACGCGAAGGGCGCCGAGGCCGAGTTCCGCCGCGCGACCGAGCTAGACCCCACGCGCGCCGACGGCTACATGAACCTGGGCTCGATCCGCGAGAGCCTGGGCGACTACCCCGGCGCGCTCGAGATGTCGCGCAAGGCCGTGGACATGGACAAGAAGAACCCGCTGTACCGCTACCAGCTGGGGTCCGTGTACCGCAAGCTCGGCCGCGACGCCGACGCCGTCGCCGAGTTCGGCGAGGCGGTCAAGCTCCAGCCCGACTACGAGGACGCGCTGCTGGAGCTCGGCTGCGCGCAGGAGCGCGCCGGCGACGCGAAGTCCGCGGTCTCCACGCTGCGCAAGGCGGTGGACCTGAAGCCCGGCGACTCGGTCGCGCGCATGCGCCTGGCGCGCCTGCTGCTGGCGCAGCGCGACGCGGCGAGGGCGCGCAAGGTGATGCTCGACGCGTTCCACCTGACGCCCGAGGAGGGCGGCGGCGGCCTCCAGCTGTCGGTCTCCTACGCGGGCGGCAGGAAGTCCGCGCCGTCCGCGGGCCCCGGCGGGCCCGACAAGAAGGGCCCGGAGGCCGCGCCCGAGCCCGACGCGAGCGACCCGCTGTCGATGTTCGAGCGCAACCTGCGCCGCGTGCCGCTGGAGCAGGCCGCGGTGATGCACGTGGACGCCGTCTTCCTGCCGCGGCCCAAGCTGGTCAAAAGCGCGCCCGGCGAGGCGTCCAGCCTGCGCAAGGCGCTGGCCGCCGCGGCGGGGAGCGCGGACTCCTCTCCGAAGGCGGTGCGCCGCGACTATCCGCTGACCGCGACCGACGCCGCCGGCCGCGACGCGCAGATCAAGCGCGTGATGGAGGACTTGCGCCAGGTGATGCGCGAGGCCCCGCCGGACGCCGACGCGCGCCTGGGCATGAACCTGACCTTCACGCACGCCGCCGACGTGGGCCGGACCTACGCCGACCCGTCGCGCGCGGCGAAGGTCACCTACGAGCCGCGCCAGGTCGGCAACGACATGGGGCTGTGGGTGATCGGCACCTCGTGGATGGCGCTGGTCGCCGAGGTCCTGCCCGAGCCCGGCGAGACGATGCCGGCGGACGCGGACGCGGACTCGTGGACCGCGCTCGGCCTGGCCTACGCGACCGTCGGCGAGAGCCAGAAGGCGATGGAGGCCTTCCTCGGCGCGACGCGCGCCGACCCGCGCTCCGTCGCCGCGTGGCTGGGCAAGGGCGTCGCCGCCGCGATGGCGGGCGACGAGGACGGCGCCGTCGCCGCGCTGCGCCGCGCCAAAGAGATCGACCCCAAGAACAAGGCGGCGGCCGACGGCCTGAAGTGGCTGCTGCGGCCCGCCGCCCAGGAGAGACCGAAGCGATGACGCGCAAGGACGACGGGCTGATGCGCAGTTTCGTGAAGAGCATCCATTTCGTGGGCATCGGCGGCGTGGGCATGAGCGGCATCGCCCGCAAGCGCGGCATCCCCGTGGTCCTGCGCGCGCAGATGCTGGCCGAGCTCGGCCGGATGAAGAAGACGGTGACGATCGCGGGCTCGCACGGCAAGACGACGACGACCTCGCTCGTCGCGATGGGCCTGCGCGCGGCCGGCGCCGACCCGACCATCATCATCGGCGGCCAGCTCAAGAACATCCACTCGAACGCCAAGCTCGGCGTCGGCGAGTACCTCGTCGCCGAGGCCGACGAGTCCGACGGCTCGTTCCTGTTCCTGACGCCGCTCGTCGCGGTGGTCACCAACGTCGACGACGACCACATGGACCACTACGGCACGATGACCGCGCTGAAGGACGCGTTCGTCTCGCACCTCCAGCGCCTGCCGTTCTACGGCGCGGCGGTGCTGTGCGCCGACGACCCGGCCCTGATGTCGGTGCGCGAGCGCGTGACGCGGCCCGTCGTCACCTTCGCTCTCGACCGCGACGCCGACTGGCGCGCGCGCGGCGTGCGCCTGACCAAGGACGGCTCGACCTGCGAGGTCCACCACCGCGGCAAGAAGGTCCTGACCCTGCGCCTGCGCGTGCCCGGCCGCCACAACGTCTCGAACGCCCTCGGCGCGCTGGCCGCCGGCGCCTTCCTGGGCTTCGACCTGAAGAAGCTCGCGCGCGGCCTGTCCGAGTTCCGCGGCGTCGGCCGCCGCCTCGACCGCCTCGGCTCCGCCGGCGGCGTCGAGTTCGTCGACGACTACGGCCACCATCCGACCGAGGTGCGCACCACGCTCGCCGCGGTCTCCGGCCTGTGGAAGGCGGGGCGCGTCATCGTCGTGTTCCAGCCGCACCGCTTCTCGCGCACCAAGCTGCTCGCCAAGGAGTTCGGCCCGGCGCTGAAGGCGGCCGACCGCGCCTACGTGATGGACATCTACCCGGCGGGCGAGAAGCCGCTGAAAGGGGTGTCGTCGAAGCTGATCGTCGACTCGGCCCGCCGCGCCGGCGTCGATTGCCACGCGTTCCCCGGCCCGCTCGAGCTGGCCAAGCAGCTGCGCCCCGGCGACGTGGTGCTGACGCTCGGCGCGGGCGACGTGTGGAAGGTCGGCGAGGACCTGCTGCGCCGCCGCCGCTCCGAGTCCGCGACCCCGATCTGATGGCGAAGCTCGGCCAGCACTTCCTCACCGACTCGGGCGTCCTCCAGGACATCGCGCGCGCCTCCGGCGCCGGCCCCGGCGACCAGGTCCTGGAGATCGGCCCCGGCCGCGGCGCGCTGACGGCGCACCTGCTCGCCGCCGGCGCGGCGGTGACCGCCGTCGAGGCCGACCCGGTCCTGGCCGCCCAGCTGCCGGGACTGCTGAAGTCCGACCGCCTCGTCGTGCACGACGAGGACTTCCTGCGCTTCGACCTGGCGTCGCTCGGCGACGGCCCGTGGCTCGTCGTCGCCAACCTGCCCTACGCGGTCGGCACGGCGATATTGCAGAAGCTCCTGCTCTGGGAGAAGTGGACCACGGCGACCTTGATGTTCCAGAAGGAGGTCGCCCTGCGCGTGGTCTCCGCCACCGGCGGCCCCGACTACGGCCTGCTCGCGCTGTCGACGCGCCTGCGCGCCGACGCCGAGCTCGTCCTCGAGGTCCCGCCGTCGGCCTTCCGCCCGCGCCCGCAGGTGGACTCCGCCGTCGTCTACCTGCGCCGCCTGCCCGCGCCGCGCGTGCCCGCGTCCGACGAGGATGCGTTCTGGCGCCTGGCCAAGGCCGCGTTCGGCCAGCGCCGCAAGATGGCCGCCGGCGTGCTGTCGAAGGCCCTGCA
>JACQBB010000033.1 GCA_016194625.1 Elusimicrobiota bacterium
ACAGGTCGAGGTGGTGGAGGGTCAGGCGCTCGCCGCGGTACACGTGCGCGAGCGCGAAGGTCGGGCTGGACACGCGCCCGCGGAAGCCCGCGGCGCGCGCCAGGCCGCGCACGAGCGTGGTCTTGCCCGCGCCCAGCTCCCCGCGCAGGAGGACCAGGTCGCCGGCGCGCAGTTCGCGGCCGATGACCTCGCCGAGGCGGACCGTCTCGGCCTCCGCGGCCAGGGACAGCCTCACAGCGCGCGGAAGGCCTTGGGCAGGAAGTCCACGAGGTCCGTCGCCGTCGCGCCCCAGGCGGTGAGCTCGCGCTCGGCCAGGTCGCCGGCGGTCCCGTGCAGCCAGCAGCCGAGCGCCGCGCACTTGAAGGCCAGGTCGCCGGACACGCGGCCCGAGGCCAGCGCCTGCGCCCACAGCCCGGCGATCAGCCCGGTGAGCACGTCGCCGGTGCCGCCCTTGGCCAGGGCCGGTCCGCCCGTCGGGTTGACGGCGGTGCGCGCGCCCGTGGAGACCAGCGTGCGGTGGCCCTTGAGCACGGCGACGCCGCCCCAGGCGCGGGCCAGTCGCTCGACGGCGCTGACGCGCTCGGCCTCGTTGCGCGGGCGGTCGCGATGCCGGGGCCGATCGCGCAGGCGGTCACGCGGCGGTCCTTGGCGTAGTTCTTGAGCCGCTCGACGCCGTCGGGGCGGAACGCGCCGCCGGCGGTCTCGGGCAGGCCCAGGGTCATCGCCGAAGGCACCGCGCCCGCCACGGTCGGCGAGACGCTGACCGGCACCGCTACGCTGACCAGCCCCGCGCCCGAGCGCAAGGCCGCGCGCGCCGCCAGGATGGCCGCGCCGGCCATGCCGCGCGAGCCGCCGACGATCAGAGCGTGGCCGAACACGCCCTTGTGGTCGTCGGACTTCCGCTCGACGAGGCCTTCGCGCAGTTCCGCCTTGGACAGGCTCTTGAGGCTCATGGCCGGATTATAGCGCGGGAGGGGCGGGCGCGCCAGCCGTCTAGGCGTCGGAGAGCAGCTTCTTCCAGCTGGCCGGGATGTCGGTGCCGGTCCCGCGCGAACACGTTGTGGCGCGTGAAGGCGACCTCGCGGTGCGGGATCCGGTCGTAGCGCACCAGGCGGATGACCTCGGGCACCGCGAAGCGGCTGTTCGGCGAGCGCACGAACGACGCGCGCGCCTCCACCCAGTTCGACGACGCCGCCACCCAGGTCCGGAAGTCGTAGGGCGTCAACTCCTCGTCGAGCGCCTCGGCCAGGCCCATGTACACGAGCGTCACCGCGCGCCGCCAATCGGCGACCGCGACCGCCCGGAAGGACCTGTTGAGGACGAGGGTCCTGCTCCTCGCGATAGCGTAACAGGACGAAGGCCGGAAATCAACGCCCGCTAGGGCACGCGGACGGCGAAGGCGACCGCGTGCTCGCGGCCGTGAGACAGGGACAGCTTGAGGCCCTTGGCGGGCTTGCCGCGGACGGTGACGCTGGGCCGGCCCTTCTTGTCGCGGCTCACCGAGATCGCGGTCAGCGGGATGCGCGCCTCGCCCAGGGCCTTGTACACGGCTTCCTTGGCGGCGAAGCGGACGGCGAAGTGCGGCCACGGGTCCTTCTTGGCCTTGCAGTAGGCGATCTCGGCCTTGGAGAAGACGCGGGTGAGGAACCGGGGGTTGCGCTGGGCGAACGCTTTCACGCGTCCGATCTCGACGAGGTCGACGCCGACCTCCATCAGAGCTTCTCGACGAAGCGGAGCTGCGGCACGCCGCGCTCGACGCCCGTCACCACGGAGAGGGTCTTCAGGCAGTAGCCGTACGCCCCGGGGCTCGACTTCAGGTCCGCCGACGGGACCGTCCACTCGACGGGCGCCGTCTGGCGGCCGTCGACGAAGCCCATGCGGCCGTCGAAGCTGTCGACGCACCAGGCGACGGGCTTGCCGATCGCGGCCGCCGGCGCGTCGAGGACCGCGCCGTAGCCGAGGCCCAGGCGGCGAGCCTCGGACAGCAGCGGAGCGTTCGACGAGCGGGCGGACAGGCTCCAGCCCAGGCCGCCCAGCGCCTCGGGCCAGCGCACCGACGCGACGTAGCCCGCGAGCAGGAGCGCCGGGAACAGCCACAGGATGCGCCCGTTCGTGCGGGCCAGCAGCTTGAACCAGTTCACGCACGGGTCGAGGCGGCGGGCGATCGCGGTCACGGGGACCTCCTCACTCCACGGTCACGGACTTGGCCAGGTTGCGCGGCTGGTCCACGTCGCAGCCGCGCAGGTCGGCGATGTGGTAGGCGAGCATCTGCAGCGGGATGATGTTGACGATCGGCGACAGCAGCTCGGGCACCGGCGGCAGGCGCAGGACGTTCTCCACGTCCTTGAACTCGCCGACGCCCTCGGTCGCGACCACGATCAGCTGGGCGCCGCGCGCCTTCACCTCTTCCAGGCTCGACAGCGTCTTCTCGAGCACGCGCGACTGGGTCGCGATGACGACGACGGGCATCTCCGTGTCGATCAGCGCGATGGGGCCGTGCTTGAGCTCGCCGGCGGCGTAGCCCTCGGCGTGGATGTAGGAGATCTCCTTGAGCTTCAGCGCCGCCTCGAGCGCGATCGGGTAGTTCACGTAGCGGCCGATGAACAGGAAGTGCTCCTTCTTGGCGAACTTGCGGGCGATCGCCTGCACCTGCTTGTCGAGCTTCAGCGCGGCGCGGATCTCGCCCGGGACCTTCATCAGGTCCTCGACGAACGCGCGGCCCCGCGCCTCGGTCATCGCGCCGCGGCCCATCGCCGCGTGCACGACCAGCACCGCCAGCGCGGTGAGCTGGCCGATGAACGCCTTCGTCGAGGCCACGCCCAGCTCGGGGCCGCAGTGCGAGTACAGCGTCCAGTCGGCCGTGCGGGTCAGCGCCGAGCCGACGGTGTTGCAGATCGCCAGCACCTTGGCGCCCTTCTCCTTGGCGTTCTTGACCGCGGCCAGCGTGTCGGCGGTCTCGCCGGACTGGGAGACGGCGATCACCAGGTCGTCGGGCCCGATCGTCGTCTCGCGGTAGCGCGACTCGGACGCCGTCTCGACGCGCGTCGGCACGCCGACGAGCGTCTCCAGCCAGTAGGCGCCGACCAGGCACGCGTGGTAGGCGGTGCCGCAGGCGATCATGTGGATGTTGCGCGTCTTCTTAAGGATGTCGGCGTCCATCCCGCACTCGCGCTCGAGCACGCCCTTGAGCGGGAGCAGGCGGCCGCGCATCGTGTCCTCGCAGGACATCGGCTGCTCGTTGATCTCCTTGAGCATGAAGTGGCGGTAGCCGGCCTTCTCGGCCATCGTGCGGTCCCACGAGATCGTGATCGGCTTCTTGTCGAGCTTCCTGCCGGACAGGTCGAAGAACCCGACGCCGTCGCGGCGCAGCACCGCCATCTCCCCGTCCTCCAGGAAGACGGCCTTGCGCGTGTGCGCCAGGAACGCCGGGATGTCGGAGGCGAGGAAGGTCTCCCCCTCGCCCAGCCCGATGATCAGCGGCGACGCGGTCTTCGCCGCGACGATCACGCCCGGAGCCTTCGACCACAGCACCGCGATCGCGTACGCGCCGCGGACGTCGGCCAGCGCGCGGCGCACCGCCTCGAACAGCAGCGGCTCGTTGAGGTCCGGCTTGGGCGCCGAGCCCGGCGGCTGCAGCTGCTTGAGCTTCTCGGCGACGAGATGCGCGATGACCTCGGTGTCGGTCTCCGACTCGAACTTCGCGCCCGCGGCGGCCAGACGGTCCTTGATGTCGAGGTAGTTCTCGATGATGCCGTTGTGGATGACGGCGATCGTGCCGCTCTGGTCGGTGTGCGGGTGCGCGTTCTCCTGCGACGGCTTGCCGTGCGTCGCCCAGCGCGTGTGGCCCAGCGCGACCGACCCCGCCAAGGGGTTGCCCGCGAGGACCTTCTCCAGGTTCGTCAGCTTGCCCGGCGCGCGGCGGCGCTCGATGGCGCCGTCGACGATGGACGCGAGGCCCGCGGAGTCGTACCCGCGGTACTCGAGACGCTTGAGCCCCTCCATCAGCAGAGGGGCCGCCTGCTTGGGGCCGACGTAGCCGACGATGCCGCACATGGGACGCTCCTTGGACTAGTCGACGAGCCGGCGCATCTCCGCGACCGCGCTCTTCAGGCCGACGAACACCGAGCGCGCGACGATCGAGAAGCCGATGTTCAGGGCCGACATGTGCGGCACGCGCGCGATCGGCGCCACGTTGTGGTAGTCGAGGCCGTGGCCGGCGTGCACCGTCATGCCCATCTCCCAGGCCATGTAGGTCGCCAGCTCCAGGCGCTCCAGCTCCGCCTTCTGCGCGGGCTTGGTCGACGCCGCGACGTAGTCGGAGGTGTTGAACTCGACCACGTCGGCGCCGATGTTGCGCGCGGCGCGGACGAACGGCGCCTCGGGCGCGATGAACAGGCTGACCTCGAGGCCCGCCTTCTTCAGGCGCGCGACGGTCTTCTCCAGGCTCTTGAAGTGGCGCACCACGTCGAGGCCGCCCTCGGTGGACACCTCTCCGGGACGCTCGGGGACCAGGCAGACCGAGGTCGGCTTGGCCCGCAGGACCGCGGCGACCATCTTCGGGTCGTCGGCCAGCTCGACGTGCGTCTCGCCCTTGAGGCGGCAGAGCTTGATCAGGTCGTCGTCCTGGATGTGCCGGCGGTCGCGGCGCAGGTGGCAGACGATGATGTCCGCGCCGGACTGGCGCGCGACCTGGGCGGCCGCGATCGGGTCGTGGTCGATGTCCTTGCGCGCCTGGCGCAGGGTGGCGACGTGGTCGATGTTGACGCCCAGCTTGATGCGCTGTTCCTTCATGAGTGATCCTCCAAGGTCTGTCCCGTCTCAGCGAAATAGGTCCGTCCGATGGATCCGGCGAGTCGCGCGTTCTCGGCCTTGTCCGGCCCCTCGACGAGCACCCGCAGGGCCGGCTCGGTGCCCGAGTAGCGCACGAACACGCGGCCGCGGCCCGCGAGCGCCTTCGACGCGCGCGCGATCTCGTGCTGGGTCCTCTTCAGGCCGTCCAGCGCCGGCTTGGCGCTCACCTTCAGCGCGAGCAGGGTCTGCGGCGTCGGCGCGTACAGGCGGCGCAGCGCGCTCATCGGCTCGCCCGACTCGCGCCACGCGGCGAGCGTCTGCAGGGCGGTCAGCACGCCGTCGCCGGTCGGCGCGAAGTCGCGGAACACCACGTGCCCCGAGTTCTCGCCGCCCAGGCTCAACCCCTCGCGCTCGATGGCCTCGGTCACGTGGCGGTCGCCGACCGGGGTCGAGACCACGCCGATGCCCTTCGAGTCCAGGTACTTGATCAGCCCGTAGTTCGACATCACCGTCAGCGCGACCTTGCCGCCGCGCAGCCCCCCGCGCTTCAGCAGGCGGGTGGCCGCGGCGCCGATGACCATGTCGCCGTCGAGCAGCGCGCCGCGCTCGTCGCAGACCAGCGCGCGGTCCGCGTCGCCGTCGAACGCGACGCCCGCGTCGGCCTTCGCGCGCCGCACGACCGCGCCCATGTGGTCCGTCGCCAGCGCCCCGCAGCCCGCGTTGATGTTGCGGCCGTCGGGCTTCACGCCCACGGCGACGACCTCGGCGCCGAAGCTCTCCAGCAGGCCCGGCGCGAACGCCGCGGCCGCGCCGTGAGCGCAGTCCACGACCAGCTTCACGCCGCTCAGGTCGAGCAGGGCCGGGAACGACGAGCGCAGGAAATCGAGGTACAGCGCGACGCGGTCGCGGCCGTCGGCGAGCGCCGCGGGGACGCGCGCGGCCGGGACGGGAGCGCCGGCGCGGAAGGCGCGCTCGACCTCACCCTCCAGCTCCGGGCTCATCTTGAAGCCCGCGGCGTCGAAGAACTTGATGCCGTTGTACTCGGCCGGGTTGTGGCTGGCGGAC